>NZ_LMLM01000011.1:0-32169 GCF_001421905.1 Duganella sp. Leaf61 | reverse complement strand
GATGCGGTGCGCGCGCAGCGCCGCCACCAGCTGGTCGATGTCGCGCACCGCCTCGTCGCCGATCACGACCAGCGGCGTGCCCTGCGTGAGCGGCTGGAACACYTCGGCCACGTGGTCGACGAAGTTGAGCGAGGTTTTCTGGCACCAGACTTCGCCSKCCGCCGYCGGGAACGTGGTGCGCATCCAGTGCAGGCGGTTGACGATGGCGCGGTGCGGCATCATCACCGCCTTCGGCATGCCGGTCGAGCCGGAGGTGTAGATGGCGCAGGCCATGGCCAGTGCAGGCGGTTGACGATGGCGCGGTGCGGCATCATCACCGCCTTCGGCATGCCGGTCGAGCCGGAGGTGTAGATGGCGCAGGCCATGGCCGCGCCGTCGTCGCGGCGTGCAGGGTTGGCGGACGGCTGCACGGTCACGGCGGCGGCCAGCTCGGGCGCATCCAGGTCGAGCACGCGCGCGTCCGGGAGCTGCAAGCCGCCGGCATCGCCGGCACGGGTGAGCACCAGGCGCAGTTCCGCGTCGCGCGCCATGTAGGCCAGGCGCGCGGCCGGGTGGCCGGGATCGAGCGGCAGATAGGCGGCGCCGGTTTTCAGGATCGCCAGCATGGCGGTCACCAGTGCGGCCGAGCGCCGCATGCTCAGGCCCACCAGGCTGCCCTCGCCCACGCCCTGGCCACGCAGATAATGGGCCAGCTGGTTGGCGCGCAGGTTCAAGGTGGCGTAATCGAGCGCTTCGGCGCCATCGGCCAGCGCCGGCAGCCCGGGCGTGGCCGCCGCCTGCGCTTCGAACAGCGCCGCGATGGTTGCAGGGCCGGCGAGTTCGGTCCGAGTATCGTTCCAGCCATGCATCAGGGTGTCGCGCTCCTGCGGCGCCAGCAGCGGCAGCGCCGCGACGCGGGTGTCGGGGCGGGCCAGGATGGCGCGCACCAGGTGTTCGAAATTGACCGCCATGCGCGCAATGCTCTCAGGCGCGAACAGCGCGGTATCGTAGGTCCAGGCCAGGCGCAGGCCGGCAGCGGAGTCGTTGGCGCCCACCAGCAGGTCGAACTTGGCCGCCGTGCTGTCGGCAGGGACCGGATCGACGGACAGCCCGTCCAGGGACAGGCTACCGCCGTCGGCGTTTTCAGATACCAGCATCACCTGGAACAGGGGGTTGTAGCTCAAGCTGCGTTCCGGGTTCAGCTCCTCCACCAGCAGGTCGAAAGGGATCTCCTGATTCGCCTGCGCATCCAGGCACACCTGTTTGGCGTGCTGGAGGAAGTCGATAAAAGTCGGGTTGTCCGACAAATCGTTGCGGATTGCGAGGCTGTTGACGAAACAGCCGATCAGCGCTTCCAGCCGGCGGTCCATGCGCCCCGAGACCGGCGTGCCGATCACGATATCGGTCTCGTTGCTGTAGCGCGACAGCAGCACCGCGAGCGCGCTTTGCAGGAAGGTGAATTGCGTCACACCCTGCTGGCGGCAGAACGCCGCGATCGCCAGTTGCAGCTCCGGCGCCAGCAATATGGCGCGCGTGGCGCTGCCGCTGTGGCGGCCCGCACCGCGCGGATAGTCGAGCGGCAGGTTGTGCACCTCGGGGATGCCGTCGAGCCGTGCCTTCCAGTAGGCCAGCTTGGCCCCCGCTTCGCCGCTGTCGAGCTGTGCGCGCTGCCACAGCGCGAAGTCGGCATATTGCAATTCCAGCGCAGGCAGTGCAAGAGCAGTGCCGGCCACGCGTGCGGCGTACAGCGCGCCGAGTTCGCGCATCAGAATCGCCTGCGACCAGCCGTCCGAAACGATATGGTGCATGGTCAGGGCCAGCACATGTTCGTCGGCCGCCATGCGTACCAGGTGGGCGCGCAGCAGCACGTCGCCGCCCAGGTCGAAGCGGGCGCCGGCGGCAGCGGCCAGTTGCGCGCGCAGCGCCGTCTCGCGCTGCGCGTCGTCCAGGTGCTCCAGGCTGGTAAAGGCGAACGGCAACGGCGCGCCCGCCCGTACCTGCTGCAACGCCTGCTCGCCGCCGGCCACCACGACGCTGCGCAGCACCTCGTGGCGGCTGAGGATGGCTTCCAGGCTGGCGCGCAGGGCCTCGGGGTCGAGCGCGCCGCGCAGGTGGAAGGCGCGCGGCACGTTGTAAGCGGCGCTGCCTCCTTCCAGCTGGTCCACAAACCACAGGCGCTGCTGGGCGAACGACAGCGGCGCCGGCAGCGACGCATCGGCGCGCGGCGCCAATGTGCTGACCGTCTGGTCCTGCGCACCGATGTACACCGCCAGGGTGCGAATCGTATCGTTCTCGAAAATGGCGCGCATCTTGACATCCACGCCGAAGCGTTCGCCGATGCGGCTCGACAGCCGCATGGCCAGCAACGAATCGCCGCCGATGGCGAAGAAGCTGCTGTCGATACCGACCGCCGTGGACTGGCCCAGCAGCTCCTGCCAGATCGCCGCCAGCGCCTGCTCCAGCGGCGTCTCCGGCGCGCTGTAGTCCGCACCGGCGGCATCGGCGGCGCGGCGCGCCAGTTCCTTGCGATCGATCTTGCCGCTGCTCAGGCGCGGGAAATCCGCCACCGGCAGCACCGCCGACGGCACCATGTAATCCGGCAGCCGGGCCCGCAGGCGGGCCATGATCGTCTCGTTGTCGGCGGTGGGCGCGACCACGAACAGCGACAACTGCTTGCGTGCCTTGTCGTAGGTGCACACGGCGTGCGCCGCCATGCCGGCCGTCTCGACCAGCTGCGAAATTTCGTCGAGTTCGATGCGGTAGCCATTGTGCTTGATCTGCTGGTCCTTGCGGTCGATGAAGTACAGCCTGGCATCGGGCAGCACGCGCACCCAGTCGCCGCTGCGGTAATACGTGACGCCGCCGTGCACCGCCAGCGCCTGCGCCGTCAGCTCGGGCTGGTGCAGGTAGCCGGCGAACAGGCAGCGGCCCGCCACCAGAAGTTCGCCCTCCTGGCCCGGCAGGGCCGGTGCGCCATCGGCGCGC
Source organism: Duganella sp. Leaf61 (assembly GCF_001421905.1). NCBI lineage: Bacteria > Pseudomonadati > Pseudomonadota > Betaproteobacteria > Burkholderiales > Oxalobacteraceae > Duganella > Duganella sp. Leaf61. Next base: position 29,205 of record NZ_LMLM01000011.1, on the reverse strand, counting down.
AGCACCAGGCAGTCGACGTTGTTGATCGGACGCCCGATGGGCACCTGCTCGGACGCCAGTGCGGCGTCGTAACGCTCCCAGGTGATCTGGATACAGCATTCGGACGGACCGTACAGGTTGACCACCTCGCAGCCGAGGCGCTGGTGCGCCTCGCGGGCCAGGCGCGCCGGCAAGGCCTCGCCGCCCAGGAACAGCTGGCGCAGGGCCGTACCGCCGGCAATGCCACCCTGCTCCAGCAGCACGGCCAGCAGCGACGGCACCAGCTGCAGCACGCTCACGCCATGGCGCCGCAACATGGCACTCATTTGCGCCGGGCTGTGGTTGACCTCGCGCCGCACCGTCAGCAAGGTGGCGCCGGCCAGCAGCGGCGCCCAGAATTCCCAGATCGAGGCATCGAAGCCCACCGAGGTGCGTTGCATGAACACGTCGTGCGGACCGAAACCGAATTCGGCGATCATCCACGCCATGTGGTTGACCAGCGCGTCGTGCCTGACCGCGATGCCCTTGGCTTTGCCGGTCGAGCCGGACGTGTACAGCACATAGGCCAGGTCGTCCGGTGCGATCGGCACGGCGGGAGCGCGGTCGTCGCACGCCAGGGATTCGAGCGCGCCGAGCGCCAGCACATTGGCGGCCGCGTCGGCCGCGCGCTCGGACTGAATCACGAAGCGCGGCGCACATTCGGCAAGCATCGACGCCACGCGCGCCTCCGGCAGGCCGGTGTCGACCGGGACATAGGCGGCGCCGGCTTTCAACACGGCCAGCATGGCCACCACGAAGTCGTCCGACGACGGCAGCCGCAGCGCCACCAGGTCGCCGCCGGCCAGGCCGGCGCCGATCAGGTGGTTGGCCAGGCGGTTGGCGCGACGGTCGATGTCGGCCAGCGATGCAGAGCGCGACGGCGTGCCCTCCGCCTCCACGACGACGCGGCCGGCGCCGCTGGCTGCCGTGGCGGCAAACCAGGCCGCCACGTTGGCGCGCCCCGGCAGGTCGGCCACGGCCGGCCCGGACAAGGCACGGCCGCCGGCATTGCGGCCCTTGGCGAAGGCTTGCCAGTGGTCGGCGAACTGGCGCAGCGCCTCGTCGGCGATCCAGCCACGGTCGTAATGGATCCACAGCATGGCCTGCGCCGGACTTTCCACCAGCACGAAGTCCAGCATGGCAGCCTCAGTGGCGCCGTGCGCATGGCCGATGCGCAGGCCGGCGTCATCGGCCAGCGTGGCGCTGCTGAACACGAAGGTGAAGCCGTCCGCGCCGGCCGGGCGCGCATAGCATTCCAGGTAGTCGCGGTACTGGGCCATCTGGCCGGCCTCGTTGCTGGCGGCCAGCGCCAGCGAGGCGCCGTGCGGAACCTGCAATGGCACCGTGCGGCTGATCTGGCCCAGCGCATCCTGCAGTGCACCGCTGCGCAGATCGACGGTGCGCGCCAGCAGCGCGTGTTCGCCATACGCCGCCAGGGCCAGCCGCAGGCTGGCGCACACGACGTCGGCAAAGCCGGCACCCGTTTCCTGTCCGCCGGCCTGGGTCCATTGCGCGCGCCACGCCGACAGATCGACCGGCAAGGTGGCCAATGCGCCGCTGGCGGCGCCGCGGTACTGGCGCAGGCCGAATTCGGCCGAACTGGCCTGGCGCGTCCACCCGGGCTCCCACATGCCGCGCGCTTCCGCCAGGTCCTCGTTGACGAGGAAATCATTGAGCCAGTCCGCCACATCGGCGTATTGAATCACCTCGCCGTCCGGCGCCGCGCCGACGGCCACGGCCCGCAGCACGTGCAGCGCAGTGGCCAGGTCGGCATTCAGGCTCGGCAAGGCCAGCAGCAGCCAGCCGCTCCCGTCCGGCAACGTGGCGCACACCAGCTGGGCATCGGCCGCACCGGCATCGCGGCTGCGCGCCGCAGCCAGCAGGCGCGCCTGTTCGGCGGCAATCTCCGGCGCGCCCAGGCCGGACCAGTCGGCGGCGTGAACATCCACCCGCGCCCCGTCGGCGGGGGCGAAGCACAGGATGCCGTTTTCATCGGTGTGGTAAGCGGCGCGCAGCACCTGGTGGCGCGCCAGCAGCGCTGCGAGCGCCGCGCGCGCCGTGCCGGCGCCGGGGGCGGTGTCGCAAGCGCCGGCCACGGTGGCCCAGCCTGAGCCCTGGTCCTGGGCGCGCTGGCGCCAGATATCGGATTGAATCGGAGAGGCGTAAGTTGCGGTGCACGTTGTCATGATTGATCCCTGTAGGCGTAATGTTGATTATTCTGGTGTGACGCGGCCGGCTTATGCCCCCATGGCGACGATGACCTTGCGGGCGCCGGCGAACGGCTTGCGGCCATGGGCCACGCGCCAGTTATCGAGCAGCAGGACGTCGCCGGGCTTCCAGTCGAACATCACCTCGGTGGCGCGGTAGACGGCGGCAACGGCGGCGATCATCTGGTCCGGGATCGGCGTGCCGTCGCCGAAGCAGGTGCTGTACGGGAAATCCTCGGGGACGAACATGTCGGCCAGCTTGGCGCGCACCTCCGGCAGCAGGTTGGCCACGTGCCAGAACGACGCATGGTTCATCCACAGCGGCAGGCCGGTCTCGGGGTGGCGCCGCACTGCGGGGCGCACCTGGCGCGTGGCGAAATGCTCGCCGGGCAGCGCGCTGAATTCGACCTGTTCGCGCGCGCAGTAGGCGCGGATCTCGTCCACGCTGTCCGCCTGGAAGCTCTTGTAGACGGTGGGACCGAAGCCAGGGTGGAAATTACGCCGCAACATCCAGCCGCCGTGCGCTTCGAACGCCTGCACGATTGCCGGGTCCAGGTTGCGATAAACCGCGTTGACGTCGGCGATCTGGGTCTGACCGCCCTGGCGCGACGCTGTCAGGCAGCAGAACGCGATCTTGCGCGGCGGCTCCAGCACGTAGGACAGTTCGTTGTGCAGCTCGATTTCGTGCTCGGCGGAGAATTCGGTCGACGTATAGACACCGCTTTGCAGCCGGGTGCGCGGCGTGGCCCCCTGCACATACTCGGCCTGGGTCTTAATGGCGGCCGACGAGAAATCCTTGAATCCCGCCTCGTCGCGCACGTCGAAGCCGCGGAACAGCAGCGCGCCGTGCAGCTGCAACGCCTGCTCCAGCTCTGCGGCATGCAGCGCATACCAGGTCGCGAGATCGAGCTGGGGTACCAGTGCGCGGTAAGTGACCGGCATGGCCCCGCAACCTTCCACCCGGCCTGGCTCCGAGACTGCCCTGGCGGCCGGATGTGCCGCCGCGCTGTGTTCTTTTTTCCATTGTGCGAACTGCATTTCCGGCTCCTAGAGAGTGTTGACGACAAATCGGTTTTTGAGGCCCATGACCCGGTCCCGCGCGCCGGCGTCGAGCCGTTGCCGCGCGGCGGCCAGCGTGAGGCCCGGGTCGTCCAGCAGCAGCGCCACCAGGCGCTGGTAGCGGCGCGACAGCGCCACCACGCGTTCGGCGGCATAACTGGCGCTGTCGTAGCGCCAGGCCAGCACGTACCCGTCCGCGCGTTCGACCACGGCCAGGCCGATCGCGCCCGCGCCTGCCACCTGTTCCATCCCTCCCCCACCGGCGGGCTGGAACAGGAACTGGCACTGCGCGGAGCGGCCGGGTCGGCCGTAATCGGCGCCGCCCTCCTGCAGCGAGACCGGCAGCCCGGCCGCCAAGCCCGATGCCAGCAGTGCGGCATGATCGCGGTCGAGCCAGGGCGCCAGCGCGACCGCCGCCTCGCGCACGGTGGCGTGCTCCGCCAGCACGCAGGGCAGCACGGCGCCATGCGCCAGCGGCCGTTGTGCGCCCGCCCTGGCGTCCAGCGCCAGCGGCAAACCGGCATCGAGCGTGGCAGCCGACAGGCAAACAGACGGCGACTTCAGTTCCAGCGCCATCAGCATGGCGTAGGCGCCGCCGAGCAGCGCCTCGATGCCGTGCGGCGCTGCCGCCCCTGGCAAGGCCGCCGGCAGTGCCGCTGGTAACGCCAGCCGCAGTTCGGCGCGCCCGCCATCGAGGATGGCGTCCCACCCCGGCTGGCGCGTGGCGGGCAAGGCCAGGCTGTCGAGCAGCGCGGCCTGGCGGCCGATCGCCGCCAGCGCGGCGCCCGGCAGTTCGCGGTCGATGCCGCCGCCGATGGCCAGCGGCAGCGTGCCGGTGACGATCACCACGTCGGGCAGATGACAGGCAGGCAGCAGCGCCTGCAACGTGGCGCCGAGTTCTGCCACGAAGTCCTGGCGCGCCGCACCGGTGCGGGGGGTAGCGACACGCGCCACCAGCCACGCCGCCGGGCCGGCGCCCACGATATCGAGCGCCACGCCAGCCACGCCGTCGACCGTGCCGATGTGCTGTTCCAGCTCGGACAGCGGCAGCGCCAGGCCGCGCGGCGGCATGAACCGGCTGGCGGCCGCCTCGCGGTACCGGCCATCGTGGCCCAGGCGCAGCCGCGCGGCGCCGGGCGCCGGACTTCCCGCCACGCCGGGTGCACAAGCATGGCCATATGCGTCCAGCAGCGGCAGGTCGCTGCCAGCTGTGGCGGCGCCCAACGCCACGGGGCGCCCCGGCACTACCGGTTCCGCAGCCAGGAACGGCGCATGCGGCAAACCGAACGATTGCACGACCGTGGTCCGTGCGGCCCATTGCCACGCCAGCCAGCTGGCGCAGGTGGCGCCGGTGACATGGATCGCGGCCGGCGCCGGTCCAGCCGGCGCCAGTCCGGCCAGCAAACCGGGGGTGAGCGTGGCCACCAGTCCGTCCACAGCGGCCGGCATGGCGTCCTCGATCAGCAGGCTGGCGCCCAGCGCCAGTCCCAGCAGCCATTCGAGCGGCGCATAGTGCAGGGTTTGCGGCAGGATCAGCAGCTTGCTGCCGGCCCCCAGGCCCAGGCTCGCGGCCTGCGCCTCCAGGTGGCGCCAGACCTGCGCCGCATCAGCGATGCCGATCGCCTGCTGCGCAGCGGCGTCCGGCTCCGCGCAGCAGGCGGCCAGCAACGCGCTGTCGGCGAGATCCGGGACCGGCAGGTCGCCGCCGGCCGGCGCCAGGGCGTAGGCGGCGCCGCACCGCAGTATCGCCAGCAGGACCACCACCAGTCCGGCGCCGTGCGCCATGCGCACCGGCACCACGGCGCCCGGTCCGGTGCCGCGCTGCGCCAGCAGGTCGGCCAGGCGCGCCACGCGGGCTTCCAGGCCGGCATAGGAGAGCGTGCCGTCACGGTGCTTCACGGCCACGGCGTCGGGCCGCTGGCGCACCTGCTGCGCGTAGCGTTCGAGCGGGTCCCGGGTCGGTTCGGCTGCTGGCTGCGGCAAGCGTGGCGGCACGGCGCGCGCCGGCAACGCCACATCGAGCAGCGCCGCTTCCGGCGCCTGCGCGGCGCGCTCGAGCAGCAGCGCGATGGCGTCGCCCAGCCAGGCGATGGTGGCGGCATCGAACAGATCGTGCTGGTATTCCCACAGCAGTTCCAGGCGCTGATCGAGTTCGGTAGCGTTCAGCGACAGGTCGAAGTGCACCATGCGCTCGTCCTGGTCGCGCCGCGCCAGCGGCGCCAGCTCCAGCGACTGCATGGCGGGATACGCTGCGGTCTGGCTCTGCAACACGAACCAGGCCTGGAACACCGGCTGATACCCGGGATCGCGGCGCAACGCCAGTTCCGACACCAGCGCGTCGAACGGGAACTGCTGCGCCTCCAGCGCGCCCAGGACCATGCCCCGCGCCGCCCCGACCAGGCTGGCGAAACTGGCGTCGCGCCCGATGCGGTTGCGCAAGGCGACGCTGTTCATGAAGAAGCCGACCAGCGGCTCGGCGGCGGCTACCGTGCGGCCGGCCACCGGCGTGCCGGTCACGATATCGTCGCTGCCGCTCCAGCGGCCCAGCAGCGCCGCATACACGGTCTGCAAACCCATGAACAGGGTGGCGCCCTGGCTGGCGCAGACGGTCTTGAAGCGCGCCAGCAGGTCGGCATCGATCACCGTGCGCAGCGCACGGCCCACGCCGCGCTGGACGGCGGGACGCGGATGGTCGAGCGGCAGCGCGTGCAGGCGCGGAGCGCCCTCGAGCGCACGCTGCCAGTGGGCGCGCAGCGCATCGAGCGTGGCGCCGTCGAGGCAGCGCCGCTGCCATTGGGCGAAGTCGGCATATTGCAGCGACAGTTCCGGCAGCACCAGCTCGGCGCCGTGGGCGTAGTGGTCGTACAGGCGGGCGAATTCTTCGAGGATCAGGTTGACCGACCAGCCGTCTACCGACACGTGATGCAGACTGATCTGCAGCTGGTGCAGTCCGGCGCCCAGGCGCGCCAGCGTGAAGCGCACCGGGATGTCGGCATCGAGCCGGAACGGCACGGCGCGGTCGGCGGCAAATGCGGCGCGCGCCGCAGCGGCCGCCTGCAGCGGCGCCAGGTGGCTGAAATCGAGCTGGCGCACCGCGGCCGGCCGGGCTTCGGTAATGTGCTGGAAGAGCTGGCCGTTTTCCTCCCTCAGGATGGTCCGCAGTACCTCGTGGCGCGCCAGCAGCTGGCCCAGCGCCTGCCCGCACGCGGCCGTGTCGAGCGCACCGCGCAGTTCGAACGCGAGCGGCAGGTTGTATTCGGCATCGGCCGGATCGGCGCTGTACAGGAACCAGAACCGCTGCTGCCCCGGGGAGGCCGGCAGCGGCTGGTCGCGGGAACAGCGTTCCAGCTGCGGCAGGGCCGGCGCGGTCCGGGTTTCGGCGATGCGCAGCGCCAGTTGCGCCACGGTCGGCGCTTCGAACAGCGCCTTGAGCGGCAGATCGACGCCCAGCGTATTGCGCACCAGGATCAGCAGCCGGAAGACCAGCAGGGAGTGGCCGCCGAGGGCGAAGAAGTCGTCATCCACGCCCACCCGGGCCTGGCCGAGCAATTTCTGGAAATGGCCGCACAGCACCCGTTCGGTATCGTTGCGCGGCGCAGCGTACCGGCCGGACTGCAGGTCGCCGCCATCGAGCGCCGGCAACCGCTTGCGGTCGGTCTTGCCGTTCAGCGTGAGCGGCAACTGCGGCAGGAACACGTACATGTGCGGCACCATGTGCGCCGGCAGCGTAGCCGCGAGCTGCTTTTTCAGCGCCTCGCGCGCGGCCGGATGGTCGGCGCCGGGTGCCGGCACGACATACGCCACCAGGCATTGCTCGCCCGGATCCTGTGCCCCTTCGCGTTCCTGGCGCACCGCCACGGCCGCAACTTCCACGATGTCGATCGCGTTCAGGCGCGCCTCGATTTCACCGAGTTCGATGCGGAAGCCGCGCAGCTTGACCTGGTCGTCGCGGCGCCCGATGAATTCGAGCTCGCCGTCCGCGCTCCAGCGCACGAAGTCGCCGGTACGGTATACCAGCGCGGCGCCGTCCGTTGCGAGAGGATCGGCGACGAACCGTTCGGCGGTCAGTTCGGGCCGGCCGATATAGCCGGTGGCCAGCTGCCGGCCGCCGATGTGCAATTCGCCTGCGACACCGGCGGGCGCCAGGGCGCCGTCGGCATCGAGCACGCAGAGCCGGGTGCCGGCCAGCGGGCGGCCGATGCGCGGCGCGCCGGCGCCGGTACGGGGCACGCAGGCGATGGTGGCGTAGGTGGTGTACTCGGAAGGGCCGTACAGGTTGTACACGGTCGCTACGCCGGCATGGGCATACACCTGGTCCACCAGCTTGCGGTGCAGTGGTTCGCCGGCCAGGCACACGGTGAGCACGGAAGCGGGAATGCCGCCATTGCGGACCAGCTCCGCCATGGCCGACGGCACACTGTTGATCAGCGAGACATCGGGCTGCGGGTCCTGGGCCAGCTCCAGCAGGCTGTCCACCAGCACCGCGCGGGCGCTGTTCACCAGCGGCAGGAAGATTTCGAAAATCGACAGGTCGAAACAGACCGAGGTGGCGCACAGCACGCTGCGCACTTCCTCCGCGCTGAACTGCGCGCTGGCCCATTGCAGGAAGCCGCACGCGGCGCCATGGGCGATGCGGACACCTTTCGGTACGCCGGTGGAACCGGAGGTATAGATCACATAGGCCAGGGAATCGGCGTCCAGGCCGGCGTGCGCCGCCGTGATATCGGCAACGCTCTCGCCGTCCTGCGCCGCGCCGGGCACGATCACCTGGCGCATGCCGCCGGCCACGCGGCCCGCGCTGGACGCATCGGCGATGACGATGGCGGCGCCCGCATCGGCAAGCATGAAGTCGAGCCGCGCGGCGGGATACACGGGGTCCAGCGGCAAATAGGCGCAGCCTGCCTTGAGTACCGCCAGCATGGCAACGATCAAGGCGGGGGTGCGCTGCATGCAGATGCCCACCACGGCGCCGGCCTGCCCGCGTTGCGCCAGCAGATGGTGCGCCAGGCGATTGGCCCTGCGGTTCAGTTCCGCGTAGCTGACCGTCTCGCCGCGCCATAGCACCGCCGTGCGGTCGGGGTGCATCGCTGCGGCACGTTCCACCAGCTGGTGCAGCCATGCCGCATCCGGCGCCGCGCCGGCGCCGCCGTCGCCCCAGGCCAGCAGGCGTGCCCGTTCGGCTCCGGCCACCAGTTCGATGCGGTGCAGCGGCGTACCCGCCGCCATGGCGCTGGCCAGTTGGCCGAGCACCGCCGCCAGGTGCGCCAGCAGGCCCTGTGCGGCCGCCGCGTTCCAGTGCCCGGCCGCATACTGGAATTCCAGCGTGAGCGTGCCGGCCGCGCTGTCGTCGGCGACGATCAGTACCCCCTTCAGGCCCAGCGCCGCCAGCGCCGACAACGAGCACAATTCAATGCCGGGCGTGCCAGCCGGCCGGCCGGCACGGTCGAATACCAGCACCGTGTCGAATGTGTGGACGCGGTCCGCGAACCTGTTATGGTCGGTGTAGCCGGGGTAGCCATACTCGCTGTTGCGCTCCCGCGCCGCCGCCAGGTCGGCGGCGAGCGCGCACAAGGCGCTCGCCGGCGGCAGTGTGACGGCGACCGGGTGCAGGTTGACAACCAGCCCCTTCATGTCCGCAATCCCGCTCAGCCCCAGCGAACGGCTGGACGTGGCGGCAAAATAGCCGGCCCGGACAACGCCCGTGTAGCGCGACAACAACCAGGACCAGGCCAGGCCGGTCACCGCCTCGGCGGCGCTGTCGCTGCCCAGCGCGCGCAGGTCGGACGCCACCTGCGGCGGCAGCGCCAGGCGCGCGGTGCCGGTACTGGTGGCGTCGTCACCGCCGCCAAATGGCGCGGCCAGCGCGGTGGCCGCGAAGCTGTCGCCGAGCTGGCGCCGCCACCAGGCGTCCTGGCGCCGCGCCTTGCGCTGGAAGTACTGGACCAGCGCATCGTTGCAGTCGTCCAGTTCATCGCACAGGTCGTCGGGCAGCCGCTTGGCCGGGTCGAGCACCAGCAGTTTGCCATTGAGCGCACCGATGCTGACGCCGGCGGCCTTGACGCGGGATACGAGCAGTTCCAGGTCCATTTCCACTCCTGATAGATTGCAGACGGTTGCGGCCACGGGTTACTCCTGGTGCAGGCGCTGGGCGGGGTTCATATTGGCCACGCGCCAGGTATGGACCGACACCGTCAGCAACGCCAGGCCGACCGTGGTCACCACCGCCACTGCGAACGCGGTAAAGCCCATGGTCACGTGCTGCGGGAAGCGATTGAGCACCTGCGCCAGGAACAGCACGGCCAGCGGCACCGCAATGGCCAGCGCCAGCATGATGGGCTTGGAGAAGTCCCACAGCATCAGCTTGACGATGTCGCCAACCGAAGCGCCCAGCACCTTGCGCATCACGATTTCCTTGCTGCGGCGTTCGGCCACGAATTGGGCGATGGCATACAGTCCGAAACAGGCGATCGAAATGGCCAGCAGCGCAAACATGGCAAACACGCTGACGATGCGGTCGAAGGCGCTGCGCTGCATGGCGTAGATATCGGTGATCGGGAAGCGGTTGAGCGGACGGGAAGGCAGCATCCGGGCCCAGGTCTGGTCGATATGGGCCAGGGCATCGACGGTGCCGCCGGCCTTGACCTTCACGATCAGCGCGTTGATGCGATTGGAATTGACCAGTATATCGAGGTTCAGCGCGCGGTAGCCGCCGGCCGCGTGGACGTCTTCGGTCACGCCCACCACTTCCACCTCGGTGCGGTTGAACACCAGTTTCTGGGCGATGGCGTCGCGTGGATCGGTGTAGCCCAGCTTGCGGGCGCCGGAGCGGGTCAGGATGGCGGCGCCGCCGGTCCTGGTCAGGAGGTCGCCGGCCATGTCACGCGAGAAGGCGCGTCCGGCCACCAGCTTGATGTCCATCACCTTGAGATAGTCGGCATCGACCTGGTTGCCGTTCATGCTCACCCGTTCGCCCGGCTGCTGGTTCGGCTTGCGCACGTTGAAATTGCCGGCCTTGATACGCGGCGCGAAGCTGCCGGTGACACCGGCGATCTCGGGCTCGCGCAGCAGCTCGACGCGCATGGTCTCGAAGTTTTCCTGCACGTCTTCCATAAAGCGGAAGGTGGATGAATCGGCCCGCATCGGGGTTAGCATCCAGGTCTGGTCCTGGCGATAGCCGAGGTCCAGGTTTTTCAACAGGTCCACCTGGGCGCTACCGGCCATGGTAATGATAATCAGCATGGTGGCCAGCGTGAACTGCACCACGATCAAGCCCTGGCGCAGGCGGTTTTTCGGCCGTCCGGCGCCCTGCTCGCCCTTGAGCGCCTGGGTCACCGGAATCCGCGACAGCACCAGCGACGGATACAGGCCCGCCAGCACCGTGGTGGCCAGCACCAGCACCGCCACGCCGGCGCCGAACTGCAGGTCCCAGATTTGCGCCAGGCTGAAGTCGCGGTCGAGCAGGTTGCCCAGCAGCGGCAGCAGCAGCCGTGCCAGCCCATAGGCCAGCGCCGTGGCGATCAGCACCAGCGCCAGGGTCTCCGCCATGAGCTGGGTGAGCAGCTGCGAGTAATACGCGCCGACTGTTTTGCGGATGCCGATCTCCCTGGTGCGCTGGCTCATGCGCGCCGTGGTCAGGTTGATGAAATTGATGCAGGCCGTGGCCAGTATCAGCACGCCGAGGATGATGGCGCCGTACACGAATACCATGTGGCTGCCGCGCGAGGGTGCCGGCTCGTCGCTGCCGGGGTTGAGGTGGATGTCGGTCAACGCCTGCAGGCCGACCTTGAACGGAAACACCTGCAGCACCTCGCCGGCGTTGCGGGCCAGGAAGCCGTCGAGCTGCTGGCGGATCGGCGCGATGGCGGCGCCCGGTTTGAGCTTGATGTAGCCATACGCCGATTCCACCGGCTCCCAGCTCAGCAACTGCTCGGCAGCTTCAGGGCCCATCAGCGGCTCCACCGAATTCATGGAAATGACGATGCCCAGGTCGAAGTGGGTATTGGGCGGCACGTCCTCGATCACGCCGGTCACTTTCAGCTCGCCCCGGTCTTCCACCGGCAGGGTCTTGCCGACCGGGTCGGCGTCGCCGAAGTATTTTTTGGCCATGGTGCGCGTCAGTACCACCGACAGCGGCTGCTGCATGGCCGTCTGCGCCGTGCCGGAGACGAACGGCAGGTCGAACACCTGGAAAAAGTCGGGATCGACGAAGTACACGTTTTCCGCAAAGACCTCGTGCTGCCGTTTGAAGGAGAGCATATTGCCCTGCATGCGCGCATAGGCGTCGACCGCGCTGGCGTAATCGAGCTTGAGTTGCGGCGTGGCCGGCATCACGGTGCCGGCCAGCGCCACCGGGTGGTCCTGGCCGGGCAGCTTGATCTCGGTTCCCAACCGGTAGATCTGGCCGGAATCGCTGAAGTGGCGGTCGAAGCCCAGTTCGTACTTGACCACCATGGAAATCAGGATGCAGCAGGCCATGCCCACCGTCAGTCCCAGGATGTTAATCGCCGAAAAGAGCGGATTCTTGACCAGGCTCCGTAGCGACAGCAGATAGTATTCTCGTAACATGGCATTCCTCTTAGGTGGGCGCTGCGGCTCAGGCGGCGGCCTGCAGGGCTGGCGCCTGCGCGGTCGCCGGAACGGCCACGCATTTGCCATCGAGCAGGGTGATCACGCGGTTGCCGTAAGTTGCGTGTTCGGGCGAGTGGGTCACCATCACGATGGTGGTGCCGGCGGCATTGAGCGCGGTCAGCAGCTGCATGACCTCCTCGCCGTTGGTGGAGTCGAGGTTGCCGGTCGGTTCATCGGCGAACAGGATCGGCGGATTGCCCACGGTGGCGCGGGCGATCGCCACGCGCTGCTGCTGGCCGCCCGACAGCTGCTTGGGAAAGTGGTTGGCGCGTCCGGCCAGATTCAGGCGTTCGAGCGCGCTGGCGGCGCGCACCTTGCGCTCCCTGGCGGCGATGCCGTGGTATTGCAGCGCCAGTTCGACGTTTTCCGCCACCGTCAGGTCGTCCAGCAGGTTGAAGCTCTGGAACACGAAGCCCACGTTCTTGCGCAGGTCGGCGCGCTGGCGTTCGTTGTAGCCCGCCACCTCCTGCCCCATGAAGCGGTAATTGCCGGCGCTGGGGGCGTCGAGCAGGCCGAGGATGCTGAGCAGCGTCGACTTGCCGCAGCCGGACGGTCCCATAATCGAGACGAATTCGCCCTGCTCGATGTGCAGGTCGATCTGGTCGAGCGCCGTGGTTTCCACCGTATCGGTGCGATGAAATTTGGAAAGCGATTCTAAGGTTAACATGGGTGACTCCCTGGTTGTCAGTGTTTGATTGCGACTTCCTGCGCGTTCATGAAATTGGCGTAACTGGAGATGAGCACGCGTTCGCCCTCCTTCAGCCCCCCCTTGATTTCAATTACATCCGCATTGCTGCGGCCACTCTGGATCTCACGCCGCACCGCCTTGCTGGCCTGCGCGTCGGTGACGAACACCCATTGCCCGCCGGTGTCCTGGAACGCCGAACCGCGCTTGAGCAGCAGGCTGTTGGTGCTGGCCCCCAGTTCCAGCTGCGCCGGAATGCGCAGGCCGGGCCGGGCCGACGGCGGCGCCTTGTCCACGAACGCCAGGCTGACGATGAATTTGCCCGCCGTGACCTGCGGGTAGACCTTGTCGATCACCATGGTGTGCTCCTTGCCTTCGAGCGTGTACTGGGCTTTCTGCCCCACTTCCACCCGCGAGATATAGAACTCGTCGATTTCGGCCTTAAGGCGGAACGCGTCCACGTTGTCGACCTGGCCAATGCGCTGGCCACTGGTAATGATCTGTCCCACTTCGGCCTTGAAGGACGTCAGCAGGCCCGTGATCGGGCTGCGCAGCAGCAGACTGTCGAGCGTGTTGCTGATGATCCGCGCATCGGACTTGAGGCGCGATTCGCTCTCGGCCAGCTGCGCCATCTTCGGCTCGCGTATGGCTTTTTCGTCGGCGATGGCCTTGTCGAGCAGCTTGCGCTGTCCCTCCTGATAGTGCAGCTCGTCCACCAGCACTTCCATCGCGCTGGACGAGACCATCTTGCGGTCGTACAGCGCGCGGGTACGCTCGATCGAGTGTTCCAGCTTGGTGATCGAGTAATTGGTGTCGTTGAGCTTCTGGCGCATGTTGAGCAGGTTCTGGTCGAGCTGGAGCCGCACCGAGCTGTTGGTGTTGAGCTGTTCGGCGATCTGCGCCTCCTGCGACGACACCTGCAGCTGGAACGCCACGTTCTTCAGCCGCACCAGCACGTCCCCGGCCTTGACGCTGTTGCCCTCTTCGACCAGCACCTCGGCCACGCTGCCGCCCTGTACCGCATCGACAAACACGGTTTTCACCGGCTCCACCGTGGCGCGCACCGGGATCAGGTCGAGGAACATGCCGCGCTCCACCTTGGCCAACTGGATTTGTTCGAGCTGCACCTGCGCGCTGTGCGTCGCGGTGGCCGAATACGATGCCGCGAACAGCGACACCAGCAGCGCCGCGCCGCCCGCCACCATGGCGATACGGCGCGCCGGCCAGCGTCTGGTCTCGATCTGGCGGTCCATCCTGACTGCGTGCGTAGTATTGGTCTTCATGCGTCCGGCCTTCATCGTGATCACCACCAGGGCAGGCTTGCCGCAGCGGCGGGGACATACCCCATACAGATGGCAACCATTAAACGCCAGTCCCGCCCCTGGCAACACTGTCAAGCTTGACAGCGTTGCGCGCCCTCCCCTGTCAAGGTCTACAGGTCGGCCCGGAAGCGCTTGACGCTGGCCTTCCGGATGCGATCAACTACGTTCACTCGTGCGTCATCCGGGGTACAACAACACTTACGTTCAAAGGGAAATCAACATGTCAGTCGTCGAAATTTTCGAAACGCTTAAACAAAATCAAATGTCCATCGGCCTGGCGGACGGCAAGTTGCGGGTGGCCGATCCCGCACAGAAACTGACGCCGGAACTGCGCGAGCAAATCCGCGCCAGCAAGGATGAACTGATGCGCATCCTGGGACGGGGCGACACGGCCTGCGTGTCCGACTTCCCGTATGCCACGCTGACCGCCGGCGAGTTTGCCGAGGTGCGGCAAGCGTTCCCCGACCTGCAGGATCTGTATGTCGCGACCGCACTGCAGAAGGGCATGTTCTTCCACGAGACTTTTGCCGGCCGCGAAACCTGCTACACGCGCCAGATCTATTTCGATCTGAGCGGACAGGTCGACATCGACGCCATGGCCCGCGCCTGGGAGCACGTGATCGCACGCCACGCCATCTTCCGCACCGCCTTCGTCGGCTTCGGCGCCGGCGAGATCCACCAGGTGGTGGCGCGCCAGTCCGACATCGCCGTCACCGTCATCGACCGCAGCGGCGACGACGCCGGCGCGGACCAACAAGCCTGGCTGGCGGGGCTGCGCGAGGAGGAACGCGCCACCCGCTTCGATTACGGCAAGCCGGCGCTGATGCGCATCAACCTGATCAAGCTGTCGGACCAGCGCAGCCACCTGCTGTGCACCTACCACCACGTGCTGCTGGACGGCTGGTCGATCCCGCTGCTGATCGATGAAGTCAACCAGAGCTACCAGGCCCTGGCGGCGGGCCGCGCACCGGAACTGCCGGCTTCCGTGCCGTTCGCCCGCTACATCGGCTGGTTGTCGGCACAGGACGACAGCGCGGTACAGCGCTATTGGAGCAGCTACCTGGACGGCCACGTGGCGCCGCACCGTCCGCGGTTCGCCGCCGCGCACGACGCCGCAGCGCGCGGCGGCGTCGTACCGGTCGCCGTCGACGCCACCCTGGGCCGGCGCCTGGCCGATTACTGCGCCAGCCGCCACTGCACCATGAACGCGCTGCTCAACCTGGCATGGACGTACACGCTCGGACGCCAGCTCGATCTCGACGACGTTGTGATCGGCTCGGTCGGCTCGGTGCGCCCGCCGGACATTCCGCAGGTGGACCGCATGCTGGGCCTGATGGTGAACACGGTGCCGGTGCGGGTCAGGTTCGACGCTGGCCTGACCGTGGGCGACGCGCTGGCGGCGCTGGCCCGCGACGGCGCCGAGAGCACCGAGTTCCGCCACGTGGCGCTGGACAAGCTGCAGGCGGCGCTGGGCTTTTCCAGCAAGCTGCCGCTGTTCGACACGGCAGTGGTATTCCAGAACTACCCCGACCACGGCAAGCGCGATGGCGACACCCTGACGGCCGGTATCACTATGGCCAACAGCGGCTACGAGGAAGACAATAATTTCGCCATGGTCGTAAGCGGTTCGCTGTACGGTGACCGCCTGCTGCTGAACATCGGCCACGACGAACGCGTGGCGTCCGCCACCGCCCGCGCGCTGGCTAACCGCCTGCTGCAAACCCTCGAACGCCTGGCTGCGGCCGCGCCCGAGACCACGCTGCTGACGCTCGACGGCGAACAGCAGGCAGTGGCGCCGGACGCCAGCCTGACAGCCGGCGCCAGGTTACCCACGGTGGCCGACTGGATCGACGCCCAAGCCGAGCGCCAGCCACGCGCGACCGCCCTCACCTACGATTTTGCCAGCCTCACTTACCGGCAGCTGGTAGAGCAGTCGAACAAGTTGGCCAATTTCCTGATCATTGCCGGGGTGCGCCACAACGACAAGGTGGCCATCCTGCTGGACCGCTCAATCGACCTGTCGGTGACCATGCTGGCCGTCGCTAAAACCGGCGGCGCCTACGTGCTGCTGGAGGCGAAGGAGCCCGATGAACGGATCGCCGGCAAGCTGGCCGCCGCCGCCGTCAGCTACGTCGTCACCGACAGCGACAACGCGGGCCGCTTCGAGGGCGCCGCCGCCAAGTCCATCATCCTCGACAACGCGCGGGTGGCCAAGGACGTGTCGCGCAGCGCGACCACCAGGCCGGTGCCGCTGAGCAGTGCCAGCAGCGGAGGCCCCGCGCTGGCCTACCTGCACTTCGTCTCGGGTCCCGACGGCGCCGTGCAGCCCGTCGCCGTACAACACCAGACCTTGTCCGCGCTGGTGGCGTGGCACAACGCGCGCGCCATCCCGGATACGGAGCGGCGGGTACTGTGCGCCAGCCCGGTGCTGCTCGAACGCGCCTCCCTGGAACTGTTTGCCGCGCTCGCATCCGGCGCCGAAGCCCAGCTGGCCAACGACGCGCTCGACCTGTGCATCAACTTCTCGCTGGCGCCCACCACCCTGGTGGCCGGCGCCGAAGACCTGGCCCGCCTGTTGTCCCGCAAGTACGACTTCGCAGGCGTGCGCAGTGTTACCCTGTTCGACAGTGCACCGCGGGTGGAGGACCTGCGCCGCCTGTTAAAGGCCGATGGCATCGAATGGATCGACTTGTACCTGGCCTATGCCGGCCATGCCAGCGTCGCCGGCGTGCACCGCATCACGCGCGACAATCTCGATTCGGCGCCGGTCTTCGCGGCAGTGCCGGGCGTCGCCACCCTGCACATCGTCGATCGCCTGGGCCGGGTGCAGGCGCCAGGCGCCTTGGGCGAACTGCATGTGGCGGGCCGCGCAGGCGTGTACCGCACCGGCGACCGCGCCCGCTTCGGCGACGACAACCAGCTGCGCATCGAGCGCGCCAGCGCCGACCACGTGGACCTGGCCGGCCACCGCGTGCACTACGGCGAAATCGAATCCCACCTGGGCCGCCTGGAAGGGATCGGCGCCTGCGCCGTGCTGGTACGCGACGACGGCGACGGACCGCGCTTGGTCGCGTACCTGGTAATGGACAACCTGTTCATCGGCAGCGCCAACCACTATGCCGACGACGAAGAGCATTTCCTCGAGGTTCACCGCTGCAAAAAATACCTGCTCGGCAAGCTGCCCGCCGTACTGGTACCGGACACCTATGTGTTCATGGAGCAGTTGCCGCGCCTGGCCAATGGCAGCGTGGACAAGGAGGTCCTGCCCAGCCCCGAGCAGGTGAACCACGAGCGCCGCCAGTTCGTGGCTCCGGCCAATGCCATCGAAAAGGCGCTGCTGGTGCTGTGGGAAGGCTCGTTCCTGATCAACGACATCAGCTGCGCCGATGATTACTTCGAACTGGGCGGCTCGTCGATGTTGCAGGTCCGGCTCGGAGCACGCATCAACAAAGACTTCAAGACCGCCATCCCGCTCACGGAACTGTTCAGCGACCGCACCTCGATCATTTCGCAGGCAGCGATGATCCAGGCGGCCATCGACGCCGGCTGACCCTCTCCTCCTCGCCGCATCCCCCCGGATGCGGCATTTGACAACGCCCGGCAACGGGCGTTCTTTTTTGGCCCGGCAGCCGCAGGCAAAAAAATTGCCGCCCGAAGGCGGCAATCGTAACCTGGCCGGGAACCCCGGCGCGGCCCGCGCCTACAGTCCCCCGATCAGGTCCATCAGGTCCGCCTCGCTGCGCAGCATGCGCGACCCCGCCGCCTTGCCCGGGACCGCAGCTGCCGGCGGCAGCGGCAGGTCGAACAGGCTGGCGCTCTGGCCGCGCGCCACCGCTTGCAGCAGCGCCAGGTAATGGTCCGCCAGGCGGCCGATGCCGGCCGCGTCGAACAGGCCGGTGCGGTAGGACAGGTGGCCGCTGACGATCTCGCCCTGCTCCTGCAGGCTGACCGCCAGGTCGGCCTTGGCGCTGACGACGTGCGGCGCGATCTGGCTCACCGCCACGCCGCCGAAAGCCAGCTCGGCGCCCGGCATGCTGTGATAGGCATACATCACCTGGAACAGCGGATCGTGCGCCATCGTGCGCTTCGGCGCGGCGATATCGATCAGGTGGTCCACCGGCACGTCGGCGTGGTCGAATGCGCCCAGCATGCTGTCCTTGACCTGGGCCAGCAGGCAGCCGAAGGCCGCCTCGCCATCGATACGGCTGCGGATCGGCAGGGTATTGACGAACATGCCGATCACCGGCTCCAGTTCCGAGCGCACCCGGTTGGCCGAGACCACGCCGACCACCAGGTCGTCCTGGTTGCTGTATTGCCACAACTGCACCTTCAGCACGGCCAGCATCAGCATCGGCAGCGTGGCCTGGTGCGCGGCCGCCAGCTGCCGCAGCGCGGCAGACAGGCCTGCATCCACGGTGAAGGCCAGCATGGCCCCCCGGTTGTCCTGCACCGGCGGACGCGCGCGGTCGAGCGGGAGGTGCAGCAATTGCGGCGCCTGCGCCAGCCGGTCACGCCAGTAGGCGACCTGGCGCCGGTAGCGCGGCGTCTCCGCGCACTGGCGCTGCCAGTGCGCATAGTCGTGGTACTGCAATGCCAGCGGCGAAAGCGACGCCGGGGCCGCGTACAGCGCGGTCAGCTCGCCCATGAGCACGCCGATCGACCAGCCGTCGAACACGGCATGGTGCACGTTGAGCAGCAAGACATGCTCGTCGCCGGCCAGGCGCAGCAGGCGGGCCCGCAGCAGCGGCCCCTGTTCGAGGTCGAACGGCGTGGCCACGTTAGCGTCGATCCGGTCCGCCACCTGCGCCTCCGTCACATCTTCCACGGCCATGCGCAGCTCCGCCGCGCCGAACACGATGCGCCGCGCCTCGTGCTCATGCACCGGCACCGGGAAGCGCGCCCGCAGCACCTGGTGCCGTTGCAGCACGGCGTTGAACGCCCGCTCCAGCGCCGCATGGTCGAGCGCACCGCGCAGGCGGAATGCGAACGGCATGTTGTACTCGATGTCGCCGCCATGCTTGAACTGGCTGATGAACAGCAGCCCTTCCTGCGCGAACGACGGCCGCTCCGCCCCGTGCGGCGCCGGCGCCAGCGCGGGCAACTGCTCCGCACCGTCCTGGCCCCGGTTGCCGCCGCGCTCCAGCTGGATCGCCAGCTGGCGCAGCGTGGGATGGGAAAACACATCGCGGATCTGCAGGCCGGCCTGGTAGAGGGCATTGAGCCGGCTGGTCACTTGCAGGACCAGCAACGAGTGGCCGCCCAGGTCGAAGAAGCTGTCCTGGGCGCCGATCAGGCGGCCGTCCATACCGAGCACCTCGGCCCATACCGCCGCCACGGCGCGCTCGGCGTCGTTGGCGGGGCGTTCGATGTCGGTGGCCGCTTCGCGCCGCCACTCGGGGGCGGGCAAGGCCTTGCGATCGAGCTTGCCGTTGAGGGTGAGCGGGAAGCGCTCGAGCACCACGTAGCAGCTCGGCACCATGTACGGCGCCAGGGTGGCGCTCGCGATCCGGCGGAAAAGTTCCGGGCGCGGATCGCGTTTCAGTTCGCCCTCCGCCAGGATCAGGTACGCGGTCAGGAAGGCGTCGCCGCCGGCACGCTGGGTCAGCACCACTGCTGCCTGGTTCACTTCCGCATGGCTTTCCAGCACCGCCTCGATCTCGCCGCATTCGATGCGGAAGCCGCGCAGCTTGACCTGGAAATCCTGGCGGCCCAGGTATTCGAGCTTGTCGTCCGCATTCCAGCGCACCAGGTCACCGGTGCGGTACAGCCGCGCTGCGGCATCGAAGGGACTGACGATAAAGCGCTCGGCCGTCAGGTCGGGACGGTTCCAGTAGCCGCGCGCCAGGCCGCTGCCGCCGATATACAGCTCACCCACGCCGCCGGCAGGCACCAGGTTGCGGTGCTCGTCGAGCACATACACGCCGGTGTTGGCGAGCGGACGTCCCAGGGCGATGGCGCCGGCATCGGCCGGCACCCTTTCCACGGTGGACCAGATGGTGGTTTCGGTGGGTCCGTAGACGTTCCACACCGAGCCGACCCGCGCCTGCAGCTCGCGGTTCAGCGCCGCCGGCCAGGCCTCGCCGCCGCACAGCGCGGCCATGGCCGGCGCGCCCTGCCAGCCGCCGTCAAGCAGCAACCGCCAGGTGGAAGGCGTGGCCTGCATCATGGTGATGCGATGGCGTGCAATCAGGTCCTGCAGCGCGGCGCTGTCGCGCGCCGCCGCCGCGCTGGCGATATGGAGCTGCGCGCCCCGGATCAGGGGCAGGAACAGTTCCAGGCCGGCGATATCGAAACTGATCGAAGTCACCGCCAGCAGCCGGTCGCGCACGCCCAGTCCCGGTTCCCGCGCCATCGACAGCAGCAGGTTGCACAGGGCGCGGTGCTCGATGCAGACGCCTTTCGGGTTACCGGTCGAGCCGGACGTGTAGATCACGTAGGCCAGCTGGCCGGCGTGGCCCGGCGCGGCGGCGTGGTTGGCGCCGCTGCACACCGCCAGCGCGGCCTGCACCCCTGTCTCCAGCGGGCACACGGTGCGCAGGCCCAAATGCGCCATTGCCGGTGCGAAGGCGGCTTCGGTCACCACCACGCTTACCTGGGCGTCGGCCAGCATGTAGGCCAGGCGCGCCTGCGGATAGTCGGGATCGAGCGGCACGTATGCCGCTCCCGCCTTGGCGATGGCCAGCATCGCCACGACCATGGCGGCGGAGCGGGTCATGCTCAGGCCCACCAGCGCATCCTGCTCCACGCCCTGGCGGCGCAGGTAATGGGACAGGCGGTTGGCGCGTTCGTTGAGCTGCGCATAGGTCAGCGTGGTGACGCCGTCGCTGACGGCCAGCGCGCCCGGCGTGCGCACCACCTGTTGCTGGAACAGGCCGTGCAGGGTGGTGTCCGGATACGCTTCGGCGGTGCCGTAGCCGGCGGTCAGCAAGTGCTGGCGTTCCTGCACCGTGAGCAGCGCCAGTTCGCCGATGCGCGCCTCGCTGTTGGCGACGATGGCGTCGAGCAGCACTTCGAAATTGGCGGCCATGCGGGCGACGGTGCCGGCGCCGAACAGGTCGACATTGTAGTGCCAGTCGAGCTCCAGGCCGTCGGGCGATTCGCCCATGGCCAGCTCGATGTCGTACTTGATGGCGCGGTGCGGGGCCTCCTCGTGGGTCAGCCGCAGGCCGTCCATTGCCACCGTGTGTCGTTCATTGTTGTGCAGCGTGAGCAGGATCTGGAACAGCGGGCTGTGACCGAGGCTGCGCTCGGGCTGCAACCGTTCGACCAGCATTTCGAACGGTACTTCCTGGTGCTCGTAGGCGGCCAGTATCATCTGCTTGTTGCGCTCGAGCAGTTCGCGGAAAGTGGGATCGCCCGACAGATCGCTGCGCAGCACGAGGTTGTTGACAAACAGGCCGATCAGCGGCGCCACGTCGGCATGGTTGCGGCCGGCAATCGGCGTGCCACACACGATGTCGGTCTGATTGCTGTACCGCTGCAGCAGGATGCTGAAGGCGGTCTGCATGAACATGAACAGCGTCACCTGCTCGCGCTGGCAGTACCGCTTGATCTGCGCCAGCAGCGCGGCGCCGGCCGGGTGGCTGCGGGTGGCGCCATGGAAGCGCTGGGTGGCGGGACGGGGACGGTCGAGCGGCAGGCTGTGCGACACCGGCAGACCGGCCAGCTGGCCGGTCCAGTAGTCGAGCTGGCGCTGCAGCAGCGGCCCTTGCAGGCGCCCGCGCTGCCACTGCGCATAATCGGCATACTGGACTGGCAGCGGCGGCAGCGACGCCTGCCGGCCGGTGCGCAGCGCGTTGTACAGCGCGTTGAGTTCGGCCAGCAGGATGCCGAGCGACCAGCCGTCCGCCGCGATGTGGTGGCGGTTGAGCTGAACGTGATAGCGTTCATCTGCCAGGCGGCATATCTGCGCCCGCAACATGGTGTCGCGGGACAGGTCGAACGGCGCCGCCGCGTCGTGCTGGCACAGGGCCGCCAGGGCCTGGCGCTGGCGCGCCGGTTCCAGGCCACGCAGGTCATGTTCGGCCAAGTCCAGGCGGACCTCGGCGTGGATGCGCTGGTAAGGCTGGCCGTCGGCGCCCGCTTCCAGCGTGGTGCGCAGCACTTCGTGGCGCGCAACGATGGCCTGCAGCGCCTGGCGCAGCGCCGGCACATCTACCGGGCCTTCGAGTTCGAACGGCAATGGCAGGTTGTACTCGCTGCTGCCCTGCCCCAGCTGGTCGATGAACCACATGCGCTGCTGGGCAAAGGACGCAGGCAGCATGCCGGCCCGGTCGCAGCGCGGAATCGCGGCGCCGTCGGGGTCCTGTTCCAGCACCGCCAGCGCGGCGGACAGGCCGGCGATGGTGGGGTGTTCGAACAGTGCGCGCAACGGCAGTTCCACCTGCAGGCGCTCGCCGATCCGGTTCACCAGGCGGGTGGCCAGCAGCGAATGGCCGCCCAGCGCGAAGAAGTTATCATGGATGCCCACCCGTTCGCGTTTGAGCACGCCGGCCCACAACGCCGCCAGCACCTCTTCCGGCGCCGTGCGCGGCGCCGCGTAGGCGGTTTCGGCGTCTTCGGGAACGGGCGCCGGCAGCGCCTTGCGATTGACCTTGCCGTTCGGCGTGAGCGGCAACGCGTCCAGTACGACATAGCTGGTCGGCTGCATGTAGTCGGGCAGTTTCACGCCGAGGAACCGGCGCAGCACCGCAGCTTTCGGAGCTTCGCCATGGGCCACGATATAGGCGACCAGGCATTTTTCGCGCGCGCCGTCGGCGCGGACGACAACCACGGCCTCCTGCACCTGGGCGTGCTGCCCCAGCAGCGATTCTATGTGACCGAGCTCGATGCGGAAGCCGCGCAGCTTGACCTGGGTATCGGCCCGGCCAAGGCACTCGACCATGCCATTGGGCAGATAGCGGCCCAGGTCGCCGGTGCGGTACAGGCGGTCGTGGACCGCGCTGCAGAAGGGGTTGGGCAGGAAGCGCTGCGCCGTGAGCTCGGGGTCGCCCCGGTAGCCGCGCGCCATGTGGCCGCTGCGCATATACACTTCGCCGTGCTCGCCGATCCCGGCCTGGCGGCCCGCCGCATTGAGCACCAGCAGCTGTACGCCCGGAATGCCCCGGCCCAGTGGAATCACTTCGCGGCTCGCTTCCGCCGGGGTCTCGCGGTCGACTTCGTAGTAGCTGACCGAGCGCTGGGTTTCCGTCGAACCGTAATAGTTCACCACCTTCATCGACGGCGCCAGCGCGCGCAGGCGCATCACGTCGCGCCGCGTCAGCACGTCGCCCACCAGGAAGACATAGCGCAGGTCGTCCAGCACCAGTCCCGCCGGCGCCTCGCTCAGCACCTGGGCCATGGCGGGCGTCAGGTGCGCCACCGTTACCCGCTCGCGCGCCATCCACTGCGCCAGCCGTTCCGGGGCGATCTGTTCCGGATCGGGAATGTGCAGCGTGGCGCCCAGGCACAGCGTGGTGAAGATGTCGCGCTGCAGCGGATCGTGCGCCAGGCCCGACAGCATCGAGTAGCGGTCTTCGGCGTTCAGGCCGAAGTGGCCTCCGAGCCACGGCAGGAAATGGCTGAGCGGGCCATGCCGGCCTTCCACCGCCTTCGGCTTGCCGGTCGAGCCGGAGGTAAAGGCCAGCAACGCCAGGTCGTCGGCGCCGACGGACACCGGCGTCGCGCTGCGGCCATGGTAGTCGTCGAGCTGCGCCGCGGCGGCGTCGCCGACATCGAGGCGTACCGCGATCGCAGCCAGCAGCGCCGCCTTGTCGTCCGCAACCGGGGCGGCGGAAGCGTTGATGAACGCTTGCGGCGATCCGGCTTCCAGGCAGGCCGCCAGGTGCGCGCACGGATACACGGGATCGAGCATCATGAATGCGGCGCCGGCCTTGAGCACGCCCAGCACCGCCGCGACCACCATCGGACCACGGACGGCGTGGATGGCGACGACGTCGCCGCGGACGATTCCGTGCGCCTGCAGATAGCAGGCGATACGTTCGCTGCGTTCGTGCAGCTCGCCGTAGCTCCAGTTGCCGTCATGCGCCACGATGGCCGTGGCATGCGGACGGTCCAGGCAGCGCTGCCCGATCATCTCGTGCACGGCGCCCACCCAGCCGGTATCGAGCGCGGCAGATGGATCGGGGAGCACGGCGCGCGCCTCGACGGTCAGCAGGCCGTAGCTGTCGATGCAGGCGTCGGGTGCTGCGGCGATCTGCTCGAGCAGCAAGGCGTACTGCCGCAGCAGTTCGGCCATGCGGGCGGCGTCGAACAGTCCCCGGTTGTACACCAGGTTCAGATCCAGCCCCTCCGGCTTGTCCTGGGCGTACAGCGTCAACTCGAACTTGGCGTCGAACTGCATCGCGGCGGCATCCTGGTCGTCGAGTTCCTCGCAGCGCAAGGTCTCCAGCTGCGTCATCTCATCAGGCAGGTTGAGCATGTTGAAGAATACCTGGAACAGCGGATTGCGGCTCAGGTCGCGCTGCAACGGCAAGGCGTCGACGATGCGCTCGAACGGCACATCGCCGTTTTCATACGCTTCCAGCACGTTCTGGCGCATCGCGGTCAGCAGTTGGCGGAAGCTCGGCTGGTTGCTGGTGTCGGCGCGCAGCACCAGGGTGTTGAGGAACAAGCCGATCAGGCCTTCGAGCTCGCGGCGGTGGCGATTCACAGCCGGGGTGCCGATCAACACGTCGGACTCGCCGCTGTAGCGCGACATCAGCAGCGCGAACGCCGAAAGCAGCGTCATGAACAGGCTGGCGCCGCTGTCCAGGCTCACCGCCCGCAGCCGCTGCGCCAGGTCCGGCGGCAGCAGCAGCCGTTCGGCGGCGCCTTCGAAGCGCTGCACGGCGGGACGAGGGCGGTCGGTGGGCAGGTTGAGCAGCTCGGGCGCCCGGTCGAGCTTGCGCACCCAGAAGGCCAGTTGCCGCTCCAGCGCCGCCTGCTGCTCGGAATCGCGCTGCCAGCAGGCGTAATCCGCGTACTGCAGGGGCAGCGCGGCCAGCGGCGATGCCCGGCCCTGCGCCATGGCGTCGTAAAGGCGCAGCCACTCGTCCACCAGCACGCCGACCGACCAGCCATCGGAAATGATGTGGTGGACCGCGAGCATCAGCACAAACTCCTCTTCGTCCACGCGCAACAGTTCCGCCTTGAGCAGCGCGCCGCTGGCCAGGTTGAACACGAAGCCGGCATTGGCCTGGAGCCGCGCACCGATTTCGTCCCTGGCGGCAGCCGCAAGCGGCAACGCAATCTCCAGCCGGGGGGCGATGCGCAGGCACGGTTCGCCGCTGTCGTCGACCACGAAATTGGTGCGCAGGATTTCATGGCGCGCTACCATCTGCTGCAGGCACTCGGCCATCAGGCTCGGCTCGACCTTGCCCACGAGGCGCAACGCCGCCGCCACATTGTAGGTGGCGCTCGGGCCTTCCAGGGTTTGCAGGAACCACAGGCGTTCCTGGGCGTGCGACAGTGGCAGCCGGCGATCCCGGCCAGCCGGGACGATCGCCCGCGCATGGGCGGCGCCATCGGGCGCCGGCAGGATGCGGGCCAGTTCGGCCACCGTCGGCGCTTCGAACAGCGCCCGCAGTCCCATCGCCACGCCCAGCGCGGCGCGAACCCGGCTGGCCAGCTGGATCGCCAGCAGCGAATGGCCGCCCAGGGCGAAGAAATTATCGTGGCGTCCGACAGGACTGGTGGTTTTCAGCAGTTCGCCCCAGATCGCGGCGAGCAGGGTTTCCAGTTCGCCCTGCGGCGGCACGTAGCGGTTGCGCACTCCTTCCGCATCGGTTTCCGGCAGCGCCTTGCGATCGAGCTTGCCGTTGGCCGACAGCGGCAGGCTGTCGAGCCGCACGTAGACGGCCGGGATCATGAAGGCCGGCAGCGTGACGGCCAGGTGGGGTTCCGGCAGCGCCTTGCGATCGAGCTTGCCGTTGGCCGACAGCGGCAGGCTGTCGAGCCGCACGTAGACGGCCGGGATCATGAAGGCCGGCAGCGTGACGGCCAGGTGGGTGCGCAGGTCCTCCACGTCCGCTTCGGCGGCGCCACGCGCCACGTAATAGCCGACCAGGCGCGCACCCAGGTCGTCCTGGCGCGCCACCACTACCGCCTCGGCSACGCCGGGGTGGCTGGCCAGGCGGGCTTCGATCTCGCCCAGTTCGATGCGCAGCCCGTTTACTTTCACCTGGAAGTCGTTGCGGCCCAGGTATTCGATGGCGCCGTCGTTCAGGTACCGCGCCAGGTCGCCGGTCCGGTACATGCGGCCACCGGCCACGAACGGATCGACGACAAAGCGCTCGGCGGTCAGCTGCGGCAGGTTCAAATAACCGCGCGCCACGCCAACACCGGCGATATGCAGCTCGCCGGCCACGCCGCGCGGCACCGGTGCGCCGTGGGCGTCGAGGATGTACATGCGCACGTTGGCGATCGGGTGGCCGATCGGCACGATGCCGGGGTGGGCGACATCGTCGCAGCGCCAGAAGGTCGCTTCGATCGCCGCCTCGGTCGGGCCGTACAGGTTGTGCAGCGCCACGTGCGGCATCGCTTCGCGTACCCTCTGCTGCAGCGCATACGGCAGCGCTTCGCCGCTGCACATCAGGCGCCGCAGCGACCGCGTGTCGCCGATGTCCTGGGCCATGAATACCTGCAGCATCGACGGCACGAAGTGGATGGTGGTGATGCCCGCCTGCGCAATCAGGCGCGCCAGGTAGTGCGGATCGCGGTGGCCGCCGGGGCGCGCCATCACCAGCTGCGCGCCGGTCGTCAGCGGCCAGAAGAATTCCCACACCGAGACGTCGAAGCTGTACGGCGTCTTTTGCAGCACGCGCTCGTCCGCCGTCATGCCGTAGTGCGCCTGGCCCCACAGCAGGCGGTTGACCACGCCGGCATGTTCGTTCATCACCCCTTTCGGCATGCCGGTGGAACCGGATGTGTAGATCACATACGCCAGGTTGGCCGCACCCCGACTGTTCGCCTGGCGCGCCAGGTTGGCCGTTGGCAGCGCGTTCCACGGCGCGTCTGCCATCGACAGGTCCAGCACGGGCAGCGCCGGCGATGCTTCCTGCACCGCATCGTGCCAGGCGCCGCCTGCACTGGTCCCGGTCAGCAGGGCCACCGGCGCGCTGTCGCGCAACATATGGGCCAGTCGCTCCTGCGGGTAATCGGGATCCAGCGGCACGTACGCGCCGCCGGATTTGAGCACGGCCAGCAAGGCCACCACCATGTGGGCGCCGCGTTCGAGGCACAGGGCCACGCGGTCGTCCGGCTGCACACCGAGCGCGCGCAGGTGGCCCGCCAGCTGGTTGGCGCGGGCATTGAGTTCGGCATAGCTCCACTGGCCGTCTTCCCAGGACAGCGCAATGGCTTGCGGCGTGCGCGCGGCCTGCTCTTCGAACAGTTCGTGGATGCAGCGGTCTAGCGGATAGTCGGCCTGCGTGGCATTGAGGCCGTCCACGATGGCAGCACGTTCGCGTGTTTGCAGCAGCGGCAGGCGATCGACAGCGACGCTGTCATCGGCCACCATCGCTTCGAGCAGCGTATGCCAGTAGCCGAGGTAGCGGGTGATGGTGGCGGCGTCGAACAGCGCGGTGGCGTATTCCAGACCGCCTTCGATGCGGTCGCCCTTGTCTTCGAGCCCCAGGCTCAGGTCGAACTTGGCGGTGCCGCCCTGCGGCAGCGGCAGCACGGCGGTCTCCAGCCCGGCCAGCGCCGGCACGGCCTGCGCCTCGCCCTGCCACACGAACATGGCCTGGAACAGCGGGCTGTGGGCCAGGCTACGTACCGGGCGCACCAGTTCCACCACCTGTTCGAACGGGATGTCGACGTTTTGCTGCGCCGTCAGCGTGCTGTGTCTGACCTGCGCCAGCAGGTCCGCCACCGTTGGCGCACCTTGCACGTTCACTCGCAGCGCCAGGGTGTTGACGAAGAAGCCGATCATGTTTTCCAGCTCGCCCCGCGAACGGTTGGCGTGCGGCGTACCGATCACCACTTCGTCCTGGCCCGACAGGCGCGCCAGCAGCGTGGCCCAGCTGGCCAGCAGGGTCATGAACAGCGTGGTGCCGTGGCGCTG
Source organism: Duganella sp. Leaf61 (assembly GCF_001421905.1). Taxonomy (NCBI): domain Bacteria; kingdom Pseudomonadati; phylum Pseudomonadota; class Betaproteobacteria; order Burkholderiales; family Oxalobacteraceae; genus Duganella; species Duganella sp. Leaf61. The sequence goes on along the minus strand of NZ_LMLM01000011.1, from coordinate 1,242 downwards.
CGACAGCGCTTTCAGGCGCGCGGTCAGGCCGGCGTCGAGCGCATACGGCAAATACGCACCGGCGTAATCCTGGCGCGCGGGACGCGCACGGTCGGCCGGCAGTTCCAGCAGCGCCGGTGCACCCGCCAGGTGGCGCTGCCAGTACTCGCCTTGTGCGGTGATCTGCTCGCGCAGCGCGGTGCGCTGCCAGGCTGCGTAATCGGCATACTGCACCGGCAGCGGCGCCAGCGGATCGTCGCTGCCGGCGCAGTAGGCGGTGTACAGGGCGCCCAGTTCACGCGCCAGCACGCCCATCGACCAGCCGTCGGAGACAATATGGTGCTGGGTAACGAGCAGCACRTGGCGCTCGTCGGCCAGGCGCACCAGGCAGGCGCGCACCAGCGGACCGCTGGCGAGGTCRAACGGGGCGCCGGCTTCGTGGGCTGCCAGGCGCTGTAATTCGAGATCCGGCTGCGCCACAGCACGTAAGTCATGCTCGGTCAGCACGCAGCCGCTGTCCGCTGCGGCGATGCGCTGGAANGGCTGCCAGGCGCTGTAATTCGAGATCCGGCTGCGCCACAGCACGTAAGTCATGCTCGGTCAGCACGCAGCCGCTGTCCGCTGCGGCGATGCGCTGGAATGGCTGGCCATTTTCCTCTGCAAAGGTGGTGCGCAGCGCTTCGTGGCGCGCCACGATCCGGTCCAGCGCTGCCGACAGCGCGTCGCGCTGCAGCGGACCATCGAGCACCAGCCCGTACGGCAGGTTGTAGGTGGCGCTGTTGCCATCCATCTGTTCCAGGAACCACAGGCGCTGCTGGGCGAACGACAACGCGGTGCGCTCCGCCCCGCTGGCCGGGGCGATCGCTTGCACGGCGTTGCCCTTGTCGCTCGCCGGCGCTGCAGCCAGTGCGCGCGCCAGGTCGCTCAGCACCGGGTGCGCGAACACCGCATCGAGCGCGATAGCGCGCTTCAATTGCTGGCGCAGCCGCGAGACCATCTGCACCGCCAGCAGCGAGTGGCCGCCCAGGGCAAAGAAATTGGCGTGGCGGCCGACCGGACCACACTTGAGCAGCTCGGCCCAGATGTCGGCCAGTGCGGTTTCGAACACGCCTTGCGGCGCGGCGTCGCCGCCCTCTCCTGCCTGCGCATCGGGTTCCGGCAGCGCCTTGCGATCGAGCTTGCCGTTGGCCGACAGCGGCAGGCTGTCGAGCCGCACGTAGACGGCCGGGATCATGAAGGCCGGCAGCGTGACGGCCAGGTGGG
>NZ_LMLM01000010.1:0-29347 GCF_001421905.1 Duganella sp. Leaf61 | reverse complement strand
TCAGGGGAAAATGTACGTCTTTGCTTGCTCATCAAACACCTCTCCATGGCGAGCATTCTCGCCTAAATCAGTGTCCGGGTACATTAGACCACTACAGTACGTGGTACCTTCATCTGGCTTGGCAGCTTGCCGGACTGTTCATACTTGCGCACGGTCCGCTCACTCATGCCGGTGCGCGCTGCCGCCAGCTTCTGGCTCGCACCCTTTCGGAGGGCATGATAAATAAGAGCCGGACCGGGGCGCCGGACCGGCTCCTCAACCGGCAAATCTAATTGTCGTCACCGGCATTTCTAATTGTCGCTGGACAGAGGCCGAGTGATTTTGCGCTAAGAAGCCAGTTGGCCGTTTGCTTCGAAATGTTTTTCGATACCGACGAAATCGCTTTCTTCGATGAACAGCGGAAATCTGTTGTTCACCTTCCACTCAACTTCGGCAGCCGAGACGGAGTGAGCCCAAAAGCCGATCAAGGCCATGGGCAGCGTAAATAGAATTTTCACTAGCCGCCTAAACGCTCCCTTCAAGATGTAAGTCCTGGTGAAAGACGCTCGATCAAAAATTTCCCTGCCGACGTTATTCGGGAGGTTGACCGATTGTCATGTAAATTTCCCATCGAATTCTCTTCAATTGTCACTTTCATGTTTCATTCCTCAAACGTCTGCGGGAAACGGCGCCTCTAAAAAACACCGGGCAATCGTAGAGGCACGAGCCGACACCTCACAAATCTCTCCCAAAACGAAAAATTACTTTCGTACACCTTTCGAGCGAAAGAGTTATGATCAAATCGCAAAAATACAACAACAAAATCGCAGAAACGTAAGATTTCGTGAGTTTCGCAGGGTTTCGATATAGACTTAATAACGCCTCAACCCGACGTAACCTTCCACAGGCTTTCGATGTAGGGAACCAATACCCGTGCCAGCGACCCCGGAGACCGTCGTGGGCGCCCGTCATTGCAATCGGCCAGTTTGCTATTGACCAGCGTTTGCCTGCGTTATACCAACAACTTAGAAAAGGAACCATTTAATGACTCACCTGCAACGCCGCTCGCACGCCAAGAGTTATCCTCAATTGGTACTACATCCGCTGACGTCTGCCTGCCTGATTGCGCTTGCCACGCTTGCCGCACCAGCGCGCGCGCAGGAGGACGTCGCCACGGCCGATAACGAAGCCGTTGCCAAGGTCGTCGTGTCCGGCACCCGCGCGAGCTTGCGGGAGTCGCTGGCGCTCAAGCGCAACTCGGCGGTCGTGCAGGACAGTATCAGCGCGACCGAGCTTGGCCGCTTCCCCGACAACAATGTGGCCGACTCGCTCAGCCACATTACGGGCGTGTCGATCTCGCGCACGGCGGGCGGCGAGGGCCAAAAGGTCAGCATCCGTGGTCTGGGTCCTGAATATACGATCACCACTTTCAACGGCCGCCTGCTGGGTACCGACGGCGCCGGCCGCGACTTCGCGTACGACGTGTTGCCGGCCGATGTCATCAGCGGCGCTGATGTCGTCAAATCGACCCAGGCGAAGCTGATCGAAGGCGCCATTGGCGGCCTGGTCAATCTGCGTTCCGCCAGTCCATTCGACCAGAAAGGCCAGCATGGCCTGCTGCGCGTGGAGGGGGACCACAACCAGATGAGCAGCCTGAACGGCAAAAAGCTGTCTGGTACGTACAGCAATACCTTCAACGACCAGCTCGGTGTGCTGCTCGGCGTGGTCTATGCCAAGCGCAATGTGCGCACCGACACGGCCGGCAACGACGGTGGCTGGTCGCGCAACGCCATTCCGAATGACCCGAGCCAGTTCTGGGAGTCGGGCAATACCTGGGGCGGCTTCATCGACCCGAATAACAATGGCATTCTTGATGCCAATGAAGAAGGCCTGATCGCGCCAGGGCAGTTCCGCTTCGGCTCGATCATGGAGAAGAAGGAACGCATGGCGGTGTCGGGCAAGGTGGAATGGCGGCCGAGCAGCGACCTGAAAGTGGTTGTCGATGGCTTTGCCACCCGGCTGGACTCGCCGCAGGTTGGCTACCAGCTGTCGTTCTACCCGTTGTACGCGCCGGGCCGCTGGTCTGACATCAAGGTCAACAACGGCGTCGTGACGGACTTGACGCTGGCCAGCACCGACCCCGAACTGCGGCTCAACCCCGAGGTCCTGAACAAGACCGAGGACCGGGTGGTGGATACGGCAATGGTCGGCGCCAAAGCGGATTGGAAACTCTCGCCCACGCTGAAAATGGCCGGCGACTTCTATCTGTCCACGTCGAAACGCAATTCCGGCGGTAACGACACCTATGTCGTGCTGCGCATGAATCAGCCGAATGTCACGCGTATCCAGCTCACCGGCGCTGCCGTGCCCAACGTGACGACCACACTTGCCGACGGCCGCGACCTGCAGACCGGCCTGGCCCAGGGCCTATTTAGCGGCAACGATTTCAACACCCACTATTACAGCCGCACCGGCGACAACATCAAGGACCGCATCGGCGGCGCGACGGTCAATGGTGAATGGAAGGTGGACTGGTTCAATATCGACCAGCTCAATTTCGGCGTCAGCCAGACCAATCGCAAGAAAACCCGCGACATGATCAACAACGCCTTTAATGCGGGCCAGGATCACTATTCCGGCGAGAATGCGATCAACGTCGGCACCCTGGGCGGCAACGTCATCAACCAGACGCTGAGCCCGAGTGGTTTCCTCTCCGGCGTCAGTGGCAACTTCCCGCGCAGCTTCCTGGGGTTTGATGTCAACAACTACGCGCAGGCCCTGGCGGCCCTTGATGGCCGGCCCCGGCCCGGTGGCGGCGTCTATAGCTCGGCTTTGTCGGCGCCGGCCTGGAACCCGCTGGAAAGCTACCGCGTGACCGAGAAGACCTCGACCGCCTTCGTGCAGGCCGATATGTCGGGCGAGCACTGGAGCGCGGACGTCGGTGTGCGCCTCGTGCACACCAAGACGACCTCGCAGGCCTGGGACGCGAAAATCAATCAGATCGTCGAGAATGGCGCCTTCAATTTCACCGCCGTCTATGCCGACCCGTCCATCGTCCAGCAGGATGCCAGCTACACCTTCGGGCTGCCGTCGGCCAACTTCACCTACTCGATCACCGATGCCCTGCAACTGCGCCTCGGCGCCGCCAAGACGATGGCACGCCCGTCGGTGGACAAGCTCGCTCCGTCCAGCACCACCGCCAGTATCTCGTGGGGCGACTTCACCCAGATTTATGGGGGCAACGCCAATTTGAAGCCGTACAGCGCGCACCAGGCCGACGTGTCGCTGGAGTGGTATTACGCCAAGAGCTCCGCGCTGACGCTGGCCCTCTACCAGAAGAATATCAAAAACCAGATCACCAGCGAATGGCTGACCGGCCAGGACATCGGTGCACCCGGTGGCCGCCTGTTCAATGTGCAGCGTCCCATCAACGGCGACAGCGCCAAGGCGCGCGGCATGGAGATCGGCCTGCAGCATCTGTTCGACAACGGCTTCGGTGTGCGGGCGCAGTACACGCGCAACCTGTCGAGCAGCTGGGTCAACGGCGTCGAGCGCCCGCTCGAGGGTATTGCGCCGGCAACCGCCTCGCTGGGCTTGCTGTATGAGCGCGGTCCATGGAGCATGAGCACCACGGCCGACTACACCGATTCCTTCGTCACCGCCACCAACGTGCTCGGTGCCGGCTTCAACGAGACAGCCAAGGCGATAACGTGGCTGACGGCACAGATGGCCTACGAGGTGAACAAGTCGCTGCGCATCAGCATCGAGGGTAACAACCTGACCGATGCGAAGCAGGAGACCCGGCTGGGCAACAGCACCATCAGCCTTCCCAACGGTTATTACCGCTACGGACGCTCGATCACCCTGGGTGCCAGCCTGAAGTTCTGACCAGACCGGTTGTCCTCTCCTTCACCGCCCTGTCTGTTGGGGCGGTTTTTTTTTACGCGCCAGGCGATCGCGGGCGCGCAAGCGACAATACGAAAGGAGGTGGGTCAATCTGCAATCAGGAGTTCGATGCCGGCGCTCTGCAGACCATCGCGGTACTCGCGGCTGATGCCGGCGTCGGTGATCACGGTATGCACGCGATTGAGTTGAACGATGCGGTGCAGGCTGACACAACCGAACTTCGAGGCGTCGGCCAGCACGATGATTTTTCTGGCGCGCTCCACCATCTTGTGATTCAGGCTCGCTTCGGCTTCGTGGTGGGTAGTCACGCCAAACTTCAGGTCGAAACCATCGACGCCGAGAAACAGTTTATCGAAGCTGTAGGATTGCAGGCAGGCTTCCGCCTGCTGCCCCTGGATCGACAGCGACTGCTTGCGCAGCAAGCCCCCGGTCAGGATCAGGTCAACGCCTGGCGCGTCGGCCAGTTCCCAGGCGATGTTCAGGCCGTTCGTCATCACGGTGACGTTTTGCGCGTCGCGCAACTGGCGCGCCAGCGAGATGGTGGTAGTGCCCGAATCGATTATGACGTTGTCACCAGGCTTGACCAGGCTGGCAGCGAGAACGCCGATGCGCTCTTTCTGGTCATGGTTGATGGCGTCTTTTTGCGGCACCGTGTGTTCGGTCGGCGGGGTGCGTGCCGGCATGGCGCCGCCGTGGTTGCGGATGGCCAGACCCTGGGCCTCGAGCGTGCTCAGATCGTTACGGATCGTCACTGCCGAGACGCCCAGTTGCTTGACAAGTTCGTTGACCTGCACCGACCCGTGCTCGGTGAGTGCTTTCAGTATGATTGCGCGGCGTTGACCGGTCTGTGCCATAGTTGGGCGATAAGTTTTAACAAAACAACAGCTTAACAGATCTGGGCAGCAGAATGCCACCTGCTGCTGCGCGTCATACAGGTATCGCCTCCAGTAACAGGGCATGCGCGAAACGCAGTGTAAGACGCTGAGCCCGGCCGCCGTCCACTACGCCGATCTCCTGGGCATCGGCGTAGTTGCGCAGGCGCCAGCGGCCGGGGCCGAGTCCACGGATTTCCACGGGGCCATCCCAGCGGGGCGCATAAAAGGCAAAATACATCTTGCCATCTTTTTGCACCACGTGGGCCTCCGGCTTGTCGAAGCCGATGTCGTACAGTTCGCCGCGATACACGCCGTTGGCCAGCATCTTGTCGCGATAGATGCCGATCCATTTGCGCCACTGCACTTCGTGCTCCGGTGTCAGCAGGTAGCTGTCCTTGGGCTTGGGGTCAACCGGCCAGGTGAACTTGGTGGACAGCACCGCGCCGATGCCGATGGTCGAGGCGAAATCGTCGCCGCCATCGCTCAACTCGACGTGGTCGCCGGCGTACGGTGCGGAGCGGCCCATCAGCGCCTTGATCGTCTTGCCCTTGTGGCGGATCTGCCACGACGACAACGGATCGGACGACGGCGCCTGGTTCATGTACGGGAAGTTGTGGAAGGCGTACGAGGTGCCGCACGGGCACAGTTCAATCACCGCATTGGGATTGATCTCGCGCGCGGTGTCGTACACCATTTTCCAGAAATCCTGCAGCTTCTCGAATGATTCCTCGGGCCGTGCATGCTTGTGCGCCGGGTTGTGGCAGGGGGCCACGCCGTTCAAATGCTGGCCGTCGATCTTGAGGCCCTGGTAGCCCCACTCGCCAAAAATCTTGCGGATCCACTGGCGCGTCATCTCGATGGTGGGCTCATAGGCCGGGCACAGGTAAAAACTGTTCCACCAGCTGATCAGCTGCGGCGCGCCATTTGCGTCCAGCAGCAGCATGTCGGTGTGATCGTGCAGCAGGTCGGAGCCGGGATCGACTGCCAGTGGCGTGATCCACAGGCGCGCCTTGAGGCCCGCGTCCTTGATCGCGCCGACCAGGCCGCGCATGTCAGCGTCGCCGTTCGGGAATTTTTTGACGTCCAGCTTCCAGTCGCCTTCGTTGTTCTGCCAGCCATCATCGAGCACCGCCCATTCGAGGCCGAGCTCTTTGGCTTTCTGCAGCGTGCCCACCATCAGCGGCACGGTGAAATCGCGCTCGTAGCCCCAGGCGCACCAGATCGGCTCATACGATTCAGCCGGTGCATCGGGCGCGCTCACGCCGCGTTCCGCCATCGCCTGGCGATAACGGTCCAGCGCCGTGAAGTAATCGCCAGTGTGCAGCGCCAGGAAGGTATCCATGGTTTCCAGGGTGTCGCCCGGCTGCAGCACGGTTTCGCTTTCGAACTCCACCGCCAGTGCGGCGCCGCCTGCCACCGCGCGCACCGGCAGCGCCACCAGTCGCGGCACCGTGTCCAGGTGGCCCACCGCCAGGCCGCAATCGCGGTTCCAGACGTCGACTGCCGGCGTGCCGCTGCCGTAGTCGGAAGCGTTCATGCCCATGAAATTGCGTTGGTCGAAACCGGCCACCAGCGGCTGTACCCAGTCGCGCCGGTCGGCGAACGAGGCGCCGGAGAAGGTCCAGAACTCGGCCTTGCGGCCGGCCGCCGGCCGCAGCGTGTGGGCGCTGTTGGACCAAGCGGCAACCGTGAGCGGCTGCTTGCCGGCGTTGCGGTAGGCGACGCGGATGAAGGCAAAGCCACGCAGGCCTTCATAGAAAGTGACCGCCACGGTTTTCTCGATGCCGTCCGCGGATATGCCGGTGAGGCGGTGCCGCACACCCGGACCATGCTGGCCGTCCACGCGGTCGGCTGCCTGCGACGATAACGCAAAGCGCTCGATCCAGCGGCCGTTGGCGGCGTTGGCGGCGTTGGCGCTGGCGGCAACCACGGCGGCGTTGATGCCGGCGCCACTCGGGCCGCCCGCAGCACTGGCGTTGCGCACCACCCGCAGGCGCTCGCTCGGCGCGAAGGCTGTCACCGCCGCCGGTCGCGGACCAAGCCGCGAGATCACGCGGCACTGCAACTGGCCGTCGAATTCCAGTGCCATGGCGTCATCGCCGATGCGCGCCACATCCTTGCCGGTAGCGTTGGCGGCGCCAGGTGCGACAGCGGCGCCGGCATCGGCCACGGTGGCTGCCACGGCGGTTCCGGCCAACCACTGCAGCAGGGTGCGGCGGCGTGGGTCAAGTTGCTTGTTCATGCGTCTCCCTTGTGTTAGTGCCAGGCCTTGGGATAGGCCTGTTCCGCGTTGATGCGATAGAGTTTGTCAACCACCGCGCGTGGCAGCGACAGGCCGCTTACCGGCTGGTCGAGTTCCGGCACGGTGAAGCTGTCGCCGGTGACGAAGTAGCGCCAGTCGCGCCGCCACACCGTGTCCATGTCGGTGACGAAGTCCGCATCGCTCTGCTCGGCCGACTGCGCCAGGTCGGAACCATACATCAGCCGGTCCTGGTATTTGATGAAGAAGGCGCGCACGCGGTCGCGGTCCCGCTGCGACTGGTACTGCAGCTGCCCGATACGGGCGGCGATATCGAGCCTGGCGCCGGGGTGGTCATCGAGAAAACGCCCGATCCGCGCAACATCATATTCCAGCGACGCCAGGTGCACGCCGGTGAAGCGCAGCGTCGGATGCTGCGCCAGGAGCCGATCGCGCGCGGCCATCTGCTGCTCGTAGCCCGGCATTTCCGGGTGCAGGAACATATGATAGGCGGGATGGTTCCTGAAATATTCGCGGTCGTTATTGACCGTCATCTGTTCCACCGGCAGCCAGCAGTTATGCGGTTCGCCCTGGTGGCCCAGCACCATCACGCCGCGTTGCGCCAGGCCGTCGAACAGGGGGGTGAAGCGGGCGTCATCGACCATCACCAGCTTGCCCTGGCTGTCGCGCAGGCTCATGCCGATATTCTTCCAGACCTTGACGCCGACCGCGCCGTCAGCGAGGGCGCCATCGAGGTCTTGCAGTGTCGCCTCGGTCCACCCCGGTTTTTCGAAGCCGTCGGTGGAAAACGTCGCCGCCCACGCCACCTGCTGCGCATGCTGGTGCCCCAGTGCGCTGGCCACCTTGTGCTGCTGGTCCAGCGACGGAAAATCCGGATAATCGACGTTGATGGTCAACGCGCGGAAATTGTCCTTGTGCGCCAATGCCAGCCAGGCATCCTGGCTGGTTCCATGCAAATGCAGGTGGGCGTCGATCTTCGGTACTTTTTCGAAGTCGCCCATGGTGTAGCCATCGGCGGCGCCGCACGGTCCGGCGATCATGGCCGCAACGATGGTGGAAAGCAGGGTAGCTGAGAGGGTAGAAGAGAGGGGCCAGCGCATAAAATCTCCTTGTTAGTTTGCCAGGTGTTCCAGCGCGGCGGTGCTGAGCGGCGTGCCGGCGCGCCGGGCTGCATACAGCGCCGCGCCCAGCACTGGCGCCAGGCGTGGTGGCGCCAGGCGATAGGCGGCGCCGCGCGTCGCGAGCGCGGCGGCAAACGGGGTGTGCAGCGGGCCGTCGTCGCCAAACAGGCCGCCGGAGTAGGACACCGCTACCTCCTGTCCGTCGGCGACGCCCAGCGCGCGCCGCACCGCGTCCACCATTTCCACCAGTTCGGCGGCGGCGGTGTCGATGATGGCCTGCGCCTGATGATCGCCGTGCGCGGCAGCTTCCGACACCAGCCGCGATAACGCGGCGATGCGGCTGCGTTGTTCTTTCAGCTCGCCATAGACGACCTGGCACAGATCCAGGTCTTCCTGTAACGATAACCGTTCGCGCACCAGTCGATGCAACGGTCCGCGGGGCGCGCGGCCATCGCTCATGCGCGAGAAAAGCCCCAGCCCGGCGCGCGCGATCCAGTGCGCCGAGCCTTCGTCGCTGAACAATTCGCCCCAGCCGCCAGCACGCGCAATGCGTCCCGCGAATTCGCCGTAGGCCATCGAGCCGGTGCCTGCGATGATGCTGATGCCGTCCGCGCAGGCCAGCGAGCCTGCCCAGCTGCACACCATGTCGTTGCCGCACAGGTAGCGGTCGTGGCCCAGCACCGCGCGTGGCAATGCATTGAGCTGCGCCAATGCAGTGCGGTCTTCGCCGTAGGCCGGCAGGCCGAAGAACGCGAAGCTGACGTCGGCCGCTGTCACGCCAGCCGCTGCAAACACCGCCGCGCAGCCACGTGCAAGCATTGCCGCCACGCCAGCCATGCCCACCTCGATGTAATAGGCACTACTGTCCTGGTGCCGCGCCAGCACGTTGCCCGCACTGTCGATCAGCGCAAACGCGGTTTTGGTGCCGCCGCCATCAATCCCGAGAAACATGCTGCGCTCCTGCCAGGGGATAGATGGTCACACCGCGCACCACGCGGTTGACGGTGCCCGACACGCTTGGCGTATCGGGACGCAGTCCCTGCGCAAGAGACTGCAGCAACGCAAACGACTGGCAGAACAGAATGTACGGCAGCGCCAGGGCCAGGTCGCATGCCGATTCCGCGCCTTCCAGTACCACGCAGTCCGGGCCCGATGCCGCCACTGCCTGACCGCTCAGTGCCAGCACCCGGCCGGCGCGGCCATCGTTGCGCAATTCGCGCAGCAGGTCCAGGTCGTAGCGGCGCGCCTGCGGATCGTTGGACAGGAACACCACCACCAGCGTCTGGTTGTCGACGATGGTTTTCGGACCATGACGGAAGCCAAGCGGCGAATCGAACAGGGCCACCACCCGGCCATCGGTCAGCTCCAGCAGCTTGAGCGCAGCCTCGCGCGCCAGGCCGCACAGCTCATTGCTGCCCAGGTAAACCACGCGTTTGAACTGTTGTGCCACGAGGGACTGCAACAGCGGCAACGCGGTGGCGTGCAAGCTGGCGCCGGTGGCAGACGGCACCGCGGCAGCACCGGGCGGCATCAAGCCGAATGTCAGCGCAGTAGCCAGCAACATTGAGGTGAAGCTGGTGGTCATGGCAAAGCCACGATCATGGGTGGCGTCCGGCAGCAGAATGGCGTACGCATTGGTACGCGCCTGCGCCATGCGATACAGTTCGCCATCGGCATTGCAGGTAATGACCAGGTGGTGGATATTTTTCACCAGCTGGTCTGCCAGATCGATGGCAGCCAGGCTTTCCGGACTGCTGCCCGAGCGGGCAAACGAGACGAGCAGGGTCGGCACGTCAGCTTGCAGGAAGTGCTGGGGGCCGGAGACGATGTCGGTCGTCGGCACGGCTTCGGCACGCCAGCCCTGGCCCAGCATGGCGGGCGCCAGGCACTCGCCGAGGAAGGCCGAGGTGCCGGCGCCGGTCAGCACAATGCGCAGATCGACCCGGGCGAGCAGCGGCGCGAGGAAGGCGTCCAGCGTGGCGCGGTTGGCGGTTACCAGCTCATCGATCTGCGGCCAGACGCCTGGCTGCTGCGCGATCTCGCGCGCGGTCAGACCGCCGCCGGCTCGATCCAGCCCGGTGGTGCTGAGTCCCAAAATATCCTTGTTTGCCACTAACATGTTTCCAGCTCCTTGATTGCGGTGCCTGCACAGGCATCCATGTACTGGCGCAGCACTTTGGCCACGCCTTCCTTGAGTAAATCGACAGGCAAGTTACGTACCCGGCCTTCGCGCACGGCCTCGTACTGCGCCGGGAGGTACTGGCTGAGCAGCGTGAGCGGCGGTGTGGTGCGTTCCAGGTTGGCCAGCAGTTGCGCCTGTGCCGCCTGGATGGCCGGATGCGGCCAGTAATAACGGATGCGGTCGCTGAGACTGAATTGCTGGTCGAAGCGTACCTGCGCCGGATCGCGGTCGTAATATTTGCGCCAGTATTCAGGCTCGGTGCGCATCACTTCCAGCACCGTGTTCTTGAAATCCGAACCCTGGCCCGCGCCGGTCATTTGTTCCTCGATGTCGGCCAGTGCCCACAAGGTTTCGCGCAGCGCGAAGGTCAGGCCCGGGCCCACCTTCAGGATGGCGAAATGGCCGGCCACCAGCGCGGCCAGATTGGCCGGCGTCTGATAATCGGTCGAGTGGGCCTCGTACACCAGCGTTGGCTCGCCTTCGATGAAGCGGCTCAGCTCCGCCGCGCGCTGCGGCTGGTAGTCGATCACCTTGTGGTGGTCGAACTCCACCCCCGGCTGCACCACCAGGCCCACCACGCGCGGCCACACGGCAGCCAGGCCGGCGGCGGCGAACGCCTGCCGGTGGACGTCGATGGTCAGCGCCGCAGCGCCCGGCGTGGTGACACTGAGCTCGTCCAGGTCTTCATGGGCGCCGCCTGGCACCGGTACCTCGGTACCTACCACATAGACAGGCGCCTCGCCGCCGGACGTGCGCCACGCATGCTCTGCCACCCCGCACAATCGCGCCGCACGCTCGGCAACGACGGCGTCCTGCAGTGGCACGGGATCGCCACTGCAGGACATCGAGCAATCGAGATGGATCTTGCGGAAGCCCGCCTTGACATACTGATCGATCAGTACCTCGGCCTTGGCCATGGCAGCTTCAGGCGACAGGCTTTGCCAGGCGTTCGGCCCCAGGTGATCGCCGCCAAGCAGCACGCGTTGACGCGCCAGGCCGGTGCGGTCGGCAATACCGTGGACGAAGTCACGGAACGCGGCCGGCGTCATGCCGGTGTAGCCGCCATCCTGGTTGACCTGGTTCGAGGTCGATTCAATCAGGACCGGGAGATCGCGTTCAAGCGCCGTTTCCATCGCTGCAGCGATGACCAGAGGGTGTGCCGAGCACACCGAGTGGATGCCGACTGTTTCGTCAGATTTGTGACGGCGTACCAGGTTCAATAAATAATCCATCGTTAGCTCCTCAAGTAGATTCAACGCCGCCATCGTCCGGCTGCAACGCCAGCAACAACGCTGCCGCGAGCGACAGGACGATGCCGGCCAGCCGGTAACCGGTCGGTACGGTAGATGCCAGCGCCATGGCGATCATGGTGGTCAGCAGTGGCGCGCCGGCGTTCACCAATGGCGACACCATCAGCGCCTTCCCGTGACGGAATGCATACACCAGCGTCAGCGCGCCGACCGCATTCAGGATCTGGGTGACGGCTGCCAGCAGTGGTCCGGACGGACCGTAATTGATCGGTTGCGAAAAATCGGTCATCGCCAGCGCCACCGGAATAAAGATCAGCGCGCTGAGTGTCATGTAGAAGAAGATGCTTTCCGCGTCCATGCTGGCGTTGGCCAGCTTGATGAAGTAAGCCTGCAAGCCCCACGCGACCAGCACGCCCAGCGCCAGTACGAACCACAGGCCGTACTGCTGCGGCGAGCCTTGCGGCGCATAATCGAACAATGGCAGCGCGCAGATCGCCAGCAGGATGCCGGCGATGCCCATCGCGCCGGTACGCTCGCGCAGGAACAGGAAGGACAACACAATCGTCAGTACCGGCGACAGCGAAATCATCGGAAAGATCAGGTATGCGGGCCCTGCCTTGACTGCGTAGAACAGCACCATCTGCCCGCCTGCGCCCAGTACGCCGATGGTCAGGCCGTAGGCGATGGAACGGCTGTCGCGTCGCACGCGCCAGCCGCTGCGGGCCAGCACGAACAGGGCCGGCGGCACCATCGTCAGCGCCCACACGACATAAATCAGAGTTTCAGGAAAACCATGCTGGCTGGGCAGGCCCGCAAACGCGCCCCACACGCCCCACAGCAAGGTGGTGGCAAGTGTGTACATCAGCCAACCGGCACGGCGCGGCGTCATCGATAAAGTCGTTGTATTCATGGATCCGGAGTGGTTGTATGGTGAGCGTGTTGAATGGTAAGTAACAAATAACGAAAACACAAACACTTTCGAAAACTTTCTTTATTTGTCGTTTTTTATCCATATTTTGCTTATGTGACGATTTCCATGTGAAAATCTGGCCTTAACTTGATTCTCATCTTTCATTTTGATGGCAACGATAAGGAGATATCCATGCACCACAGACGGTCCCGTAACACAAAGCCTGGTCAATCTGCGTTGCTATGCGGCCTGCTGGCAGCGGCGTGCGCCGTTCTTCTGGTCATGCCGGCCATTGCCGCGTCTGGCGTCGATCCATTGGCGGCGACCGGCCGTTGGGAAGGCAATACGAGCGGGGCAGCGAGAACACCGCCCATGGGCTGGAATAGCTGGAATGCCTTCCGTACCGAGGTCGATGAGGACAAGGTGATGGGCGCCGCACGCGTCCTGGTCGATAGCGGGCTGGCCAAGCTTGGCTACAACCATGTCAATGTCGATGACGGCTGGTGGCTCAAGCGACGCCAGAGCGATGGCCGGCTGCAAATCCGTACCGGCATCTTTCCGTCCGCCGCCACCGGCGGCGCGGCAGGCACCAGCTTCAAGCCGTTTACCGACAAACTGCACGCGATGGGCCTGAAGGCGGGGCTGTATACCGACATCGGCCGCAATGCCTGTTCGCAGGCATACGATCTGCATTCTCCCAATCTGCCGCAAGGCACGACGGCCGAGCGCGAAGTGGGACTCGAAGGGCACGTAGAGCAGGACATCAACTTGTATTTCAAGGAATGGGGTTTCGATTACATCAAGATCGATGCTTGCGGCCTTGCCGATTTCGTGCCGGGCTCCAAACTGGTCAAGGACCAGGACTACCGTGCGCTGGCGCCCCTGATCGACCGCAGCGCCATCAACCGCACCGACATCGGTGCGGTACGCAGCCGGTACGAAGCGGTGTCCACCGCGCTCAAGGCCGCCAGGCCGAACAACGACTACATCCTGTCGATCTGCGCGTGGGGCATGGCGAATGTCCGTTCCTGGGGCAAGGACGTGGGCAATTCGTGGCGCACCAGCAGCGACATTACGCCGAGCTGGACCAGCATGCTGCACAATTTCGACAGCGCGGCGAAGCGGCCGCTGTACGCCGGCCCCGGCCATTGGAACGACCCGGACATCCTGCACATCGGCCACGAGGAGTTCGATGCGGAACACCTGGTCGAAGCGCGCTCGCACTTCACGCTGTGGGCCATGATCAATGCGCCGCTGCTGGTCAGCTATGACCTGCGTAACGGCCCTGCATCGCTGCTGGGCGTGGTGGGCAACGCGGAGCTGATCCGCATCAACCAGGACCAGTCTGGGCACCAGGGGGTGGTCACCTACGACTCCGACGATGCCCAGATCATCGTCAAGACACTGGGCGACGGCAGCCGCAAGGCCGTGGCGCTGTTCAATCGCAGCGCGTCACCGGCGCCGGTCATTTTGCAGGCCAGGCATCTGAAGCTGGCAGACGGCGTTGCGATCGTCCTGAAGGACCTGTGGTCGAAAAAAATGCTGACGTTCTCCGGCGAACACGCATTCACACTGGCGCCGCACGAGACGCTGGTGTTCGAGGCCACGGGCAAACGGCAGCTGGAGAACGGCTTCTACCTGTCGGAAATTCCCGGCGCGGTCAACGTTGCCGTCGACGGCACCCGGCAGGCAGAGCTCGACCCGACCATCCACCGCATGATCGATCCGTGGAGCGGCACCCGTTCCAGCGGATCCCGGGCCCAGTACGCGGGCTGGGGCGGCGCGCAGGCCGATGCCACGCCGTATGGCCAGACCTTGCAGATCGCCGGCCAGGCTTTCGATTCGGGTATCGGGGTGTTGTCGAACTCGCGCCTTCAGGTCATCAACGCGTCTGCTCACGCCTGGCTGATGGCGGCGGTGGGCGTTGACGATTCGTCCGCCAATACAGGCCAGGCGGTGCGTTTTTACGTGTACGGCGATGGCAGGCTTCTGGCCGAAAGCTCGCCCGTGACATTGGGGAGCAAGGCGACCCCGATAACGGCGAATATCAAGGGCAGCAAGATTGTCGAGCTGGTGGTGCGGGACGCCAAATCCGGCACCACGCTGCCCGTGGTGGCAACCTGGGGCGACGTGCGCCTGGTAGCCGATACTGCCGCGTCGGATTGACGCTGTCCGGCTCGCGCTTGTTTCAACCCCTCCTGTCCCGGGCGCACTCGAGGCATTCCTGAGTGCCGGACTGCGCCCGCGCGCCGGCCGGCTTCACGCGCCGATCCACCCGTGCTGTAAATAGTGACAGTTCCGCCAGCGCCCGGAAAAGCGTCCAATGACTACATCGACAACGGATGTATCTGGACAAACTGGGGGCGGGAATGAATGTAATCGCGGGACATACTGGCGCACTTTCCAAGGCACTGTATTCGGAGGTGGCCCGTTATCGCCACAAGGTGTTCGTCGAAACGCTGGGGTGGGATCTGAAGACCCGCAACGGCGAGGAACTCGATCAGTTCGATCGCCCGGACACCGTGTACGTGGTGTCCCAGGACGACGAAGGCCAGGTAAATGGCTGTGCTCGTCTCCTTCCTACCACTGGCGCCTACCTGCTGGGCGAAGTGTTCCCCGAGCTGATGGATGGCCAGCCGGTGCCGGCCAGCTCCGAGGTCTGGGAACTGTCGCGCTTCGCATCGGTCGACTTCAATAACCGTACCTCGTCGGCGCTGGCGCAGTTCTCGTCGGAAGTGACGATGGCGCTGCTGAAATCCGCCGCCGAACATGCCGCCTCGCTGGGCGCCAGGCGCCTGATCACGGTGTCGCCCATCGGCGTCGAACGCCTGCTGCGGAAAACCGGTTTCCATACCCACCGCGCCGGTCCGCCGATGATTATCGGCGGCCATCCGATCTTCGCCTGCTGGATCGAGCTGGAGGGGCGTCCCGACTAACCTGAACAGGAGCGTGGCCGGGTGTGCACCCGGTCCGGCAATCCATGACCAATACAGAAACTGGCCAGGTCGGCATGTCCGTGGCGTCGCTGTCGGCACTGCACCTCGAGCACCTGATTTCAGGCCTGGACGAACAGGGCGAGCCGTACCGCGGCGAGTCTGCGGTGGCAACCTGCATCACCGGTTACACCGAGTGGACCGGCCGCGACCGCATCAGCATCGGCTGGGACTGGGAAATGCTGGCGGCCGACGCCGTCGTGACGTTGCGGCGCACCAGCGGCCCGGCCAGCAACGTGGTGTTGTATGACGCGGCCGGTGGCGAGCTGACGCCCGCCATCGTCGCGGTTGTGCTGGAAACGTATATCGATGATTTTCAGTGGCAGTTGATTACCCTGCGGCACATCATTCGCCGCTATATGAATTGAAACCGCACACCGCATGCAGCGGCGCGGAGTGCGGGTGTATCAGATCCCTGTTGTTGAACTCAATACTTGCTAGATTGGACACTCATGAAAACCGTACGGGTAAAAGCGAGGAACGGCAAACCCACGCCGATTTTCCTTCTCACAAATTTTGATCTGATTTTTTGCATTCCCATCTTCCTGCTCAACGTCGCCAATCTGTACCTGATACGGCCGTTCCTGCTGTGGGCCATCAATCTGATCGGCTATCCGGCCATCAAGCTGATCGGCGATATCACCAACGTCAGCCGCGCCAAGACGCTGACCATGACGGCGTTGTACATGACGCTGCTGCCAGCCGCTTATCTGAACCTGCTGCTGGTGCCCGACGCCGGCCCCTGGCTGCGCGGTGCGTGGTGCGCCGTGCTGCTGGTGGTCGGACTGGCGCTGGGCGAAATCATCTGCTATGCCAACAATATCCAGGCGGCGCCGCCGATGGGCAAATGCCTCACGCGCGATGTCTTTGCCGATGCCGCCCGCAATATCCCGGAATACCTGGTCGATAACAAGTACTCGCGCGGCTCGCTGCTGGCGGCGTCGTTCCTGACGTTGCACATCGTCTACAACCTGGTATTCGCCACCTTGCTGCTGGGCGAGGGCTGGGTGTATGTCGCGCCGCTGATCGTGCTGCTGCAAGCGACGCTGTTTACCGACAAGGAGCATATTGAACACCTGTGTTCGCATGCGGCCGGACGGGTGGTGCGCGCCGAAATGGCCCGGACGCCCTCGGACTATATTTACGTCGCCCTGGAGTTCCTGCGCAAATACGTGGCCTGGCCACTGCAGTTCTGGACCCCCGACTATTACTATTGCACCCACACCGGCATACACCACGTGGAAGACAACGGTCCCGCCGACTACCAGTCCACGCTGCGCTACGACCAGACCAGCCTGATCGATTTCATCAAGGCGTGCACTTGGTACTCGGTGTTCATCAGCCTGATCCCGATCGAAGTCATCTGCTACTTCCGCGCCATGAAGCGCACCAAGTTCCTGCGCCTGTTCGTGCGCGGCTACATCCTCGGCAACGCCGTGTTTTTACTGGTGGCGTGGCTGCATCCGGTGCTGGGCGGCATCCTGTTTACCGTATTCCTGTCGTCCGGCGTACGCAGCTACCTGTTCGTGATGCGCTGGCACGGCTTCCATGACGCCACCCGGCCTTACAGCGTGGAAGCGTCGAACAGCTCGCCGCTGCATTACGGCCACCACAAGGAACAGAATGTGCACCTGATGGTGGTGGGAGAATGCTGCCGCGTATTCTGGAAAAACCGCGAGAAGGAGCCGAAGGATTTCCCCATCTTCGTGTCCGCCGGCGCCCTGGAAACCTATAGCCGCAACGCCTTGCTGGTGTTCTTCCTGATGTGGCAGGGCAAGATCGACGTCCTCAGCAAGTTCATCTACACCGACAGCGGCAGCCGTGCCGAGCTCAAGAAGTATGTCACCGGCCTGCGCTATCTCGGCAAGAGTCCCCGGCTGGCGCGCTACGACGACAAATTGTCGAAGTGGGTAGGCCGGCTGGCCGAGAAGCGGCACCGCCGCAAAATGTCGGCCGACGATATTGCCTTCTTCGACGATCCTTCGCCGCAGGTCATGGTGAACATCCGCGTGACCAATTTCCTCAAGCTCAAGGTGCGCAGTGTCGAAGAAAACCTGCCTCAGGGTATTTACTGACCCCGACCGCCCAGCCCAAAAAAAAGGATCTCCCATGTGGAAACGAATCAATGAATCGAGCCCTATCTTGGCCAGGTTCCTGCTCTTCATCTGCGCCCCGATCGGTATCGCGGCGGCAGCCGGCTACGGCCACCTCAAACAGAGCGTTCCGCTGGACGATGGCGTGGTGGCGGTGCAGGGCGTCGGCGGCAGCGTGCGCATCGAGCGCGGCGCGGACGCCGTGCCACGCATCACGGCCGCCAGCGACGCCGATGCTTATTTTGCGCTCGGCTATGTGCATGCCCGCGACCGGCTCTGGCAAATGGAGTACCAGAAGCTGATCGGCCAGGGGCGCCTGAGTGAACTGCGCGGCGCCGATACCCTGGCGCTCGACCGGTACATCCGCACTTTGGGATTAAGCCAGGCTGCCGGCCAGGCGCTGGCGCAACTGGCGCCGCGTTCGCGCCAGTTGCTCGACGCTTACGTGCGTGGCGTGAACGCCCGCATCGGCGAAAACCATCCGCTGCCGCCCGAGTATTTTGTCAACGGGCGCAAGCCGGAAGCGTGGAGCGCGACCGACTCGCTGCTGCAGCTGAAACTGCTGCAGATCGACCTCGACGATAGCAGCGTCGAGCTGCTGCGCCAGAACGCCCTGGTGCGCCAGTTGGGCAGCGTGCGCGCGGCGCAACTGTTGCGTGCCGACGAAGGGCGCATGCTGGCCGTCACCGGCGCAGCGCCGCCGGCCGATGGCGCATTGCTGCACCAGGTCGAAACCGCCGCTACGCGCCTGCACCGCGAGTTCGGCATCGGCGCTGCCGATGCCGGCTCCACCGCATGGGCCGTGGACGGCAGCCATACCCGCAGCGGCATGCCGGCCCTGGTCAACGACCTGCACGCGGCCAGCCTGATTCCGGCCCGCTGGTACCTGAGCGAGCTGCGCGGTCCCACCGTGCACGTGGCCGGCGCCACGATCCCGGGCCTGCCGCTGTTCTTCTCCGGCCGCAACGAGAGCATCGCCTGGGGCGGCACCGCGCTGCACGCGGTCGCGCCGCAACTGGTGCGGGAAAAAATCGATCCGCTCGACAGCAACAAGTACCTCGATGGCGACACCTGGCGCACCATGGCCAGCAGGAACGAACGCATCAAGGTCAGGTCGGCATTTCCAGCCTACCTGCGCGGCCCCATCAAGCCGCTGGGACTGACCGTGCGCCAGACCGCGCGCGGACCGGTGATCAGCGACCTGGCCGACGCCGGGGGCGCCACCTACACGCTGGCACTGGCCGGCCTCGATCCGCAAGATCGCAGCTTCGACGCGCTGCTGGCGCTCAACGGCGCGCAAGACTGGACCCAGGCCAGGACCGCCATGCGCGATTACGGCGCCCCGGCGCTGCAACTGGTGTATGCCGACCGGCATGGCAATATCGGTGGCAAGCTGGTCGGCAAGCTGGCGGCCGGCAGTGTCGCGCCGGGGGTGAGGCTGCCGGCGGCGTCCGCCGGCGCCGGTCCGGTCGCCTACATCGCCTACCAGGATTTGCCGGAAACCTACAACCCGGCCGGCGGCATGTTGCTGCAGGCCGGTGCGGACCGCTCCGCCCGCATCGCCAGCTTGCTGCGCGCGGGCGGCAAGGCTACCCCGGAGGCGCTGCTGGCGATCCAGCACGACGACCTGAGCCTCGGCGCTGCCGATGCGTTGCCGGGCCTGCTGCAACTGCCGGCCAGCGGCCCGCGCCAGCAACAGGCGCTCGATTATCTGCGCGGCTGGGACCGCCGCGCCGCGCCCGACAGCGTTGCCGCGTCGATCTACAACGTCTGGATCGACCATCTGTTCGTGGACCTGGTGCGCGACAACGCCACCGACCGCCTGGCCGCGCGCCAGCTACTGGCCAGCTATCCGCCCGAGGCGCGGGTGCGCTTCGTCGCCGGCGCGCTGCGGCAGTCGGCCGCCGACTGGTGCGCCGCCCCCGGCCAGCCGGCGCAGTGCCGGCCGCACCTGGCCCGCAGCCTGCAGTCCGCCCTCGACCAGCTGCAGATCACCATGGGCGCTACCATGGCCGACTGGCGCTGGAGCGCGGTGCAGCATGCGGCGTATCGCAGCGGCGCGGTGGACGGCGGTTCGCCGCTGTCCGGGCTGTTCGCCCGCCGCACTGCCGCGCCTGGCGACAACTACAGCCTAGGCGGCGGCGCCCCGGCCGTGTATTCGGCCGACGATGGCTACCAGCGCGTGGCCGGCAGCAACTACCTGCAGGTGATCGATCTTGGCGATGCCGGGCGCAGCCGCTTCACCGTCAGCACCGGGCAGTCGGGTAACTTCCTCAGCCCGCAGTACGACAACTTCATGCGGGCCGCCAGCGCCGCCGCTTTGCCGTCCCTCGGGTTCGGCGAGCAGCGGCCGGGGGCCATGGTGCTGACGCTGACCGCGTCGGCCGTCAAGGCGGACTAAGGGGAATATCATGAAACACAATATATTGAATACCGGCCTCTACGGCCTGCTGGTCAAGAACGCACCCAACAAGGTGTTCATCAGCATCGTCCTGAGTTCGGTCGCAGGCTTGCTGCAGGTGATGCTGATCCCGCTGTTGGTTTCATCGTTCAACTTGCAGGCGTCCCACCTGGCGCCTGGCATCGAATTTGGCGGCGCCTGGGAGCAGTGGGGCTTGCGCATCGACTCGCCGCGTTTTGCCGTGTGTTTCTTCGCCGCCTGCCTGCTGATCCTGGTGCTGCGCGGCACCTCGGGGCGGCTGATGAACGAAGTGGTCACCAAGCTGAGCCTGGACCTCAAGCGCTTCATCTACAACAAGGTCGCCACCGCGCCGGTGCAGGACCTCGAGAAGGTCGGCTTTTCCACGCTGATGGCGTCGCTTACCAGCGACATCGACAAGCTCTCCACCGGCGCCCGCATGATACCGATCATCCTCAACTATCTGATCGTGATCGGTGGCGTGGTGGCCATGCTCGGCTACCTGAATCCCGGCGTCACGCTGTTCATCCTGGTCAGCGCCGTCATCGGCGTTGCGTGTTATCAGCCGTTCTCGTACTTCGGCGGCGAGGCGCTCGGCAGGGCGCGCCAGTGCGTCAACCAGGTCATCGAGTTCAATCGCGGCCTGATCTACGGCTCCAAGGAACTCAAGCTCAACCGTCGCAAGCGCGACGCCTATATGGCCGAGCTGTACCAGGTCGAGGACCAGCAGCGCCGGCTCCAGCTCAAGGGCGGCACCCTGTTCCTGGTCGGCTCCCAGTTCGCCGGCTTGATGAACATGCTGGTGATCGGCCTGGTGGCCTTTGTGATGAGCAATTTCTATGCGCTGTCGCCGGACGCCCTGATCGCCATCGTGATGATCTTGCTGTACCTGTCGGAACCGATGATGGGCATCGTCGAATGCCTGAGCAGCCTGATCCCGGCGCGCATTTCGGTGATGGCGGTGCGCAAATGCCTGAAGCAGCTGCGCGCCGAGATCGAGCAGGCGGACGATACCCGGGTGGCCATCCACAAGCTGCAGGCTTACCAGCTCGAATACGCGTACGACGTCAAGGACAAGGGTGATTTCCAGTTCAAGGTGGGGCCGGTCAGCGCCACGTTCCGGCGCGGCCAGGTCAGCTTCATCACCGGCGGCAATGGCTCGGGCAAGTCCACCCTGAGCAAGGTGCTGTCGCTGCATTACCTGCCGTCGGACGGCTGCGTGCTGATCAACGACGAGCGCGTCACCGACGACAACCGCAGCAAAATGCGCCAGAACATTTCCGCCATCTTCACCGACTTCCACCTGTTTCCACGTCTCTATGATGTGGCGGAAGGGGCGGCCGCCAAGATTCCGGACTATATGCAAGAGCTCAAGCTGGAGCAGCGGGTCAGCCTGGATGGCGGAAAATTTTCCACGCTGGGACTGTCGGACGGCCAGCGCAAGCGCGTGGCGCTGCTGGTCAGCTATCTGGAAGACCGTGATGTCTACGTGTTCGACGAATGGGCGGCAGACCAGGACCCGCAGTTCAAGGAATTTTTCTACACCACCATTCTGTTCCGCCTGCGCGAGCTGGGCAAGATCGTCATCGTCATTACCCATGACGACCGGTACTTCCACCTGGCCGACCAGCTGATCAAGATGGAGAACGGCGCGCTCAAGGCCATCGAAATGCGCGAGGCGCTTGCCGCCTGAAGACCGGATGGCGTCTTGCGCCATCCCCGACCACCATGCCCGAAGGCTTGTTTATGGACACTACCGAGAACCCGATCGCGTATCCGCTATCGACTTTTGAAAAACTTTCCTGCCTGGGCCGGCGCAAGCACGGCCACGCGGCCAACCTGGCGAGCGCCTGCTTCCGTTTCGACGGGCCGCTCGACCCCGACCGCCTGGCGCGCGCCGTGGCGCTGTTGCCCACGCTGGTGCCGCGCCTCGGCTGTGCGGTCGTCGAGCGCGACGGCGAGCTGCTGCTGCAGCCTGCCGTCCATCCGGTGCTCGAGACGCGCCGCGTATTGCTCGCCAGCGGCGAAGAAGCCGAAGCCGCGCAACTGGTCGCCGACGAGGCGGACCGCGCCATCGATGTGCGCACGCAGATGCTGGTGCGCAGCACGCTGGTGTCGCTGGGCCCGCAGCGCCACTGGTGGTTGCTCAGCTGTCACGCGCTGGCGGCCGAGGCGCGCGGCTGCGAAACCCTGTACGCGCTGGCCGGACAGGTGTACGCCATGCTGGACCGGCCCGATGCCGCGGAGCGCCTGGCCGCATTGGCCGCCGGTGCCGCCAGTGCGGACGGCGATCCCGGCTATCCAGGGTCGTCCGCCTGGACGGCCGACCATGACTACTGGAGCGCCGCCGCCGGGCAGGACCAGGACCGGCTCAACCTGCGCAAGGGGCGCCAGGACCAGCCGGCCCGCTCCCGCACGGTCGAACTGGCGCTGCCCGCCGGCTGGGCGGCGCGCTACGCGGCATTCTCGGCCACCCTGGCCAGCGATCACGACAGCCTGTTCGCCGCACTGGTACTGGTGTTGTTGCACCGCTATAGCGGCTCGGGGACGGTGGCGGTCGGGCTGGCACAGCCACGCAACTTGGTGCGCTGGGCAGAGCGTCCGCTCGGCCTGGACTTCGACAACGTGCCGCTGGCGGCCGAGATACGCGGCGAGGAATCGTTCGCGGCGCTGGCCGACCGGGTGGCGGCGGATGTGCGGCGCGGGCGCCAGCACCGGCGCTACCCGCAGGCGCAGTTGGTCGCCATCGGCGACAGCCGCAAGCAACACGAGCACCGGCTGTTCGAGTTCGTGGTCTACGGCGAACACGCGGCCGATGGCGATTTCGGCGCGGGCCCGGTCGCGCGCCAGCCGCTGCCGTACCGGGGTGACTATGTGCCGCGCCTGGGCCTGGTCAGAAACGATGCCTGCGGCTTGCTGTTGCGGCTCGAGTTCCTCGAGGCCGATCTGGACCCGGGCATGGCGCCGCTGCTGCTCGACAGCCTGGCCACGCTGCTTGGTGACGTACTCGACAGTCATGGGGTAACCCCGATGGAAGACCTGGCGCTGGTGTCGCCAGCGCAACGCGAGCGTCTGCTGGGCGACTGGGCCGGGGTGACCCGCGCGGGCATTCCGCACTGCTGCGTGCACGAATTGTTCGAACAGCAGGTAGCGCGCACGCCGCAAGCCATCGCCGCAGTCTACGAGGACGAGGCCATCAGCTATGCCGAACTGGATCGCCGCGCCGACGTGCTCGCGCGGCACTTGCGCAACTGCAACATCGGACCCGATGTCATGGTGGGGATCTTCGTCGAGCGCTCGGTCGCCATGGTGTTGACGGTGCTGGCCATCCTCAAGGCCGGTGGTGCATTCGTGCCGCTGGACATCGATTTTCCTGAAACCCGGCTGCGCTACATCATCGAGGACGCGCAACTGGCCACCATCGTCACCCAGCGCCACCTGGCTGCCATGCTGCCTGCGCCGGTCGACGGCCGCGTGCTGACGCTCGACGAGGTCGATTGGCAGGCGCCGGCCGCGCGCGGGCGCGGCTGCACGCCGGACAACCTGGCCTACGTCATCTATACGTCGGGCAGCACCGGCAACCCCAAAGGGGTGCTGGTCGAGCACAAGGGGATGATCAACCACACTTATGCGATCGGCGACGACCTGTGTATCGACGCCGGCAGCCGTGTGCTGCAGTTTGCCTCGCTCACCTTCGACGCCTCGATTGCCGAATTGTTTACCACGCTGGCGCGCGGCGCCACGCTGTACGTGGCCAGCCACCAGGAGCGGCTCACGCCGGACCTGCTGTCCGACCTGGTGGCCCGGCGTCGCCTCACCCACGCGATCTTGCCGCCGGTGCTGCTCAAATACCTGTCGCTGGAAAAATTCCAGACCGTGGGGCAATTGCAGGTGGTGGGCGAGAGCACGCCGCTGGAAACCGCCCGCGTGTGGGCGCGGGGGCGGCGCCTGTCGAATGGCTATGGCCCGACAGAAAACACAGTGCATACGAGCCTGTCGCAGTTCGAAGGCGACAGCATGACCATCGGCCGTCCGCTCCACAACGTGCGCGGCTACGTGGTCGATCACAAGCAACGGCTGGTGCCGGTGGGCGCGGCCGGTGAACTCTGCATCGGCGGCGCCGGCGTCACGCGCGGCTACCTGAACCAGCCGGAGCTGACCGCCGCCAAGTTTATTCCCGACGTGTTCTCCGGCCAGGGCCGGCTCTACAAGTCGGGCGACCTGGTGCGCTGGCTGTCCGATGGCGACCTCGATTTCATCGGCCGGCGCGACCAGCAGGTCAAGATCCGCGGCTTGCGGATCGAGCTCGAGGAGGTGGAAGCCCACCTGCAAAACATCGAGGGGGTTGCAGGCGCTGTCGTGGTGGTGCGCGAGACGGCGGTGGCCGGCGAACCCGATGACGACGCCTGTGCTCCGGTCGAAAAATGCCTGGTGGCCTACCTGGTGCTGGACCGCGCCACGCTGACCGAGGCCGCCATCCGCGCCGCACTGGCGGCGGCCGTGCCGAAGTTCATGGTGCCGGCGCACCTCTTCATCCTCGATGCGTTCCCGCTCACGCACAGCCGCAAGATCGACAAGAAAGCATTGAAGGCAATCCCTCTGGAAAGGACTAGCGATGCAGGCCGATAGTGTCCACATGGAGCAAACCGCTCCTTCCGCTGGCAGGCAGCGCTTGCTGCCGCCGCTGTGCCATGAGCACGACGGCCAGTTCTTTGCCGGCGCGGCGGGCGTGTTGCCGCGCGATGTGCAGCCGTTGCCATATTACCTGGCATTGTTCCGGGCCGACCGCTTCGTGCCCGAGCTGTTCCAGACCTACGGCATCGACTTTCCCCCGCATATACGCAACAGCGTGTCCAAGCGCCAGGCCGAATTCTTTGCCGGGCGGCTATGCGCCCGTGCGATCCTGGAAAACCACGGTCACGGCCGCCATGTGGTGGCGGTGGGCCGCCACCGCGAACCGCTGTGGCCGCCGGGGTTCATCGGCAGCATCACCCACAGCGGCCAGTATGCGGCGGCGATCGCCTGCCAGGGCAACGATATCGCCGGCATCGGCATCGATATCGAGGCCATCATCGACAGCGACGCGCGCCAGGCCATGACGGAGCTGGTGGTGTGCGCCGAGGAACTGCGCTTTTTACGCATGTGCGTGGGCAGCCTGGACATCGATTGCCTGCTGACACTGGTGTTTTCAGCCAAGGAAAGTTTTTTCAAGGCAGCATTTCCGCTGGTAGGCCGTTATTTCGACTTCGATGCGGTCAAGGTGGTGAGCCTGGACCAGGCACGCGGCTGCCTGCGCCTGCGCTGCGTGCTGCCCCTGGGCGACCGGCTGGCGGTGGGCCAGGAGCACGAGGTGTATTTCGACTTCCTCGGCGACGCCTCGGTGCTCACCACGGTGCTGCTCACGCATGACGCGCACACCGCCGGGCAGCCGGCGCTGGCCGCCTAGGCGGCCGGCGCCGCACGGAAGAGGGCGTGCGCCCACGCAAAAACGGGCCGGACGGAAAAAATCCGTCCGGCCCGTGCTGGCGCTACGTGGTTCAGCTCTGGCGGGTGATGCCGCAGTAGCGGTCGTTCAGGTAGTCGAGGGTGATGGTTTGCCAGTCGAAGCTGTCCACGAAAGCGCTCAGCAGCGCCGCGCTCTTGCCGTGGCCGAGCTCGACGCCAGCGGCGTTGCGCAGCATGACATTGCTGGCCGGCTCGCTGACGCGGAGCAGGCGCAGCTTGGCATCGTCGCGCAGCATTTGCCAGTCCCAGCCGATGGTGATGGTGGGCTTGCCCTTGGCGATCCATTCAGTGTAGCCGGTGATCGCGGTGACCACCGCCGCTTCGGGCATATGGGGATCGCCATCCTCGTCCATGCCGGAAATCAGGTGGGACAAAGTAATCGCCTGCAATTGGGGGAATGTTAAATAAACATAACCAGTGTTTGACATCGAATTCCGCTTTCTTTATTACGGCTGGCCGCGCCGTTGGTGGTTGACGATTGTACCTTGCGGCATGGAAGAATTAAGGTATTTGCTATGTGGCAAGTGAAAATGCCGCTCTTTACGCCAATTCGATCCAGCAAGCGAAGATAGGGTGACCGCCGATAATCATCGGTGGACCGGCGCGATGGGTGTGAAAGCCGGTTTTCCGCAGCAGGCGCTCGACGCCGATGGGCGATACCGTGATCAGGCGCTTGGCGCCCAGCGACACGGCATGGGCGGCGGCCGATTTCAGCAATGCCATCGTCACTTCCGATGAAAACTGTGCCAGCGCCGACGAGCTGCGCTGGTTGAAGTCCACCGATGCGAAGCGCGACAATTCCCACACGTCGGGACTGGCGGGGATGGGCAGGCCGGCCATCAACTCGGGGAAGACCTCGCCGAGCAGGTAGGGACCGGTGGTGGGAAGAAGTCGGGCACACCCGTTTACCTGGCCTTCGTCATCCTGGGAGACGACGTACACGGTGTCGGGGCGGTCGAACTGGTCGAGTTCTTCGCCATTGCGGGTTTTCAGGTCCCAGCCCAGCGTTTCGACAAACACCTTGTGCCGGTAGCGGGCGATGTCGGAGAAAAGCGCGTCCGAGAAAACTTCTGTATGGCCTGCGGTCACATTCATTCCGATCCCCTTTGCTGTTTTGGTGGTAATACGGTTGGTATGGGACCATTGGACACCCGTGGCGACTTTTGCATAACTGTCAGAAACTGCAGTCGATGCCGGCGTGACATTTCTTGCACAGTCGAGCTTGATATTAATTGACTAGAATTAATCAAAATGATATTTTTTCTTTTAATTTATGACCTCGCTGCGCGTACAGGGAGGACAAGGGGACAGTACCGATTTCTGATTCCAACCTTGCTTTTCCGGAGAATATGTTGAGCGATACATCAGACTGGCGCGAAGAGGGCGGCAACGCCTTGCTATCGGCCACCACCGAGGAAGATTTTTTTGCCGTCCTGTCACGGCTGGCGCGCGATCTGGGTTTCGAGTACTGCGCCTTCGGCAGAAAGGCGCTGCTGCCGATCTCCAACCCGAAGATCTACATGGTGAATAATTATTCGCAGGAGTGGCAACAGCGCTACCAGCAGGAAAATTACGTCGCGATCGATCCGACCGTGGCCCATGCCGTCAAGTCGATGCAGCCGCTGATCTGGACCGACGCCCTGTTCCAGGCCAGTCCCGCATTCTGGGAGGATGCCCGCGCCCACGGCCTGAAAGCCGGCTGCGCCCAGTCGGCGTTCGACCCGTCCGGTGCGGCCAGCCTGCTCACCCTGGCGCGCTCCAACGAAATACTGTCGCCCGCCGAGGTGCGCAAGAACGCGGCCGATGTGGCCTGGCTGGTCCAGAGCGCCAACCAGGGCATGGCCAACATGATCGCCAGGCGACCGGCGCAAAATCAGGCAGTGATCCTCACCAGCCGTGAAATCGAAGTCCTGCGCTGGACGGCGGATGGCAAGACGTCCAGCGAAGTGGGGCAAATCATGCAGATCTCCGAACGCACGGTGAATTTCCACGTCAATAATTCGCTGGAAAAACTGGGCACGTCCAACAAGACCGCGTGCGTCGCCAAAGCCCTGATGCTGCGCCTGCTCTAAACCGCTCCCGGCCGCTCCAGGCCCACTTTTGCCAACGCCGGCGGATCCTCCCCGGCGCCGCCTTTCCCTTTTTTTCTTGCGCCACCGACTGCCGCCGGTGGCCGCGCCACGCCATGCGTCACTGCAAATGTTGACAGTTATGTCCGGCGCCGGGCCGGGGTCTAATGTCATTGCCGGATTGGCCGTTCAGGCAGCCGGGACGACATTAGAGGGGATTACGTCATGGCGCTTACAGAATTGCTTGAGATGTGCAAACGCAGCAGCATCAGCCTCAGTGTTGAGGATGGCGATTTGCGTATCAAGGGAAAAAAATCCGCAGTCTCCGCCGAGCTGGTTGCAGCGCTCCGCGACAACAAGCAGGCCCTGATCGCCTGGCTGGCGGTGGAGGATGGCGACATTCCGCACGCCGACCGCAGCTTGCCGCTGCCGTTGTCGTTTGCCCAGCAGCGCCTGTGGTTCATCGACCAGATGGAAGCGGGCAGCAGCAACTACAATCTGCAGTCGCGCTACGAGCTGAGCGGGCAACTCGATGCCGAGGCCCTGCGCCGTGCGCTGCAGGGTATCGTCGCACGCCATGAAGTGCTGCGCACGGTCATTATCAGCGCACAGGGCCAGGCCCGGCAGCAAGTCCGCGACGCCGGCGAGATCGAATTCGTGGCACACGATTTGCGCGGGCTGGACCAGGCGGCGCGCCGCGCCGCGCTGGCCGCGCTGGCGGAAGCGGACGCCGGCCGGCCGTTCGACCTGGCGCACGACGTGCTGCTGCGCGCCGGCCTGGTGCGGCTCGAAGAGCAGCGCCACGTGCTGCTGCTCAATCTGCACCACATCGTCACCGACGGCTGGTCGATGGCGTTGCTCACGCGTGAGCTCGATACTCTCTACCGCAGCTTCAGCGACGGCGTGCCAGCGCCGCTGGCGCCGTTGCCTGTGCAATACGCCGACTATGCGCAGTGGCAGCGCAACCGCATGCAAGGCAGCGAGCTCGCCCCGCAAATCGACTACTGGCGCAGCCAGCTGGCCGGCCTGCCGGCAGTGCACGGCCTGCCGCTGGACAAGCCGCGCCCCGCCCAGCAGCGCTTCCACGGCCGCGCTCTGGCCCAAACCATCGATGCCGGCTTGCTGCGGGCGGTACAGGCGTGCTGCCAGCGCGAACAAACGACGCTGTTCATGTTCCTGCAAACCGCGCTGGCGGTGCTGCTGCACCGCTACAGCGGCGAATCCGATATCGTGATCGGTGCGCCGATCGCAGGCCGCGCGCACAGCGACGTGGAAAACCTGATCGGCCTGTTCGTCAACAGCCTGGTGCTGCGCAACGACCTCGCGGGCGATCCCGCCTTCACCACGCTGTTGCGCCAGAACCGGGGCATGATCCTCGGCGCCTACGAGCATCAGCATGTGCCGTTCGACCTTCTGGTGGAACAATTGCAGCCGGAGCGCAGCCTCAGTTACAGCCCGCTGTACCAGGTCATGCTCACGCTGCACAACACCGAGCACCACGCACTGGCGCTCGGTGAACTCGCCATCGAACGCCTGGCGGGCAGCCACGATACCATCAAGTGCGACCTGGAACTGACCGCATCGGTCGCTGGCGGCGAGTTGCTGATCGACTGGACCTACAATGTGGACCTGTTCGAGATCGACAGCATTGCGCGCATGGCGTCGAACTTCGAGCAGCTGCTGCGAGCCATCGTGGCCGTGCCGGACGCCCGTATCGGCGCGCTGCCCGTGCTGGCGGACGACGAACGCCACACGCTGCTGCATGCCTGGAACGACACGGACGTG
>NZ_LMLM01000009.1:0-55133 GCF_001421905.1 Duganella sp. Leaf61 | reverse complement strand
GCCGCGCTGACCTCGGCGCAAGTCGCTGCCCTGACCACGGCCCAGGTGCAGAGCCTGAGCACGACGGGCCTGGCCGCCCTGACCACGGCCAATATCGCCAACGGCCTGACCACGGACCAGATCGTCGCTCTGACCTCGAGCCAGATCGCCGGCCTGACCACGGCCCAGGTTGGCGCCTTGTCCACCAACAGCATCGTTGCGCTGGAAACGGCCGACCTGGCCGGCCTGACCACCGCCGGCGTCGCGGCACTGAAAACGGCGCAAGTTGCCGCGCTGACGACCGACCAGGTGGTTGCCTTGTCGAGCACCCAGCTGGCTGCCGTGACCACCACCGGTATCGCCGCGCTGACCACCGACCAGGTCGTCGCCTTGACCACCGGCCAGGCCAACGCGCTGACCACCGCGCAAGCGGCAGCCCTGTCCACCAACGCCATCGTGGCGCTGGAGACGGCTGATTTCG
This sequence comes from Duganella sp. Leaf61, assembly GCF_001421905.1. NCBI lineage: Bacteria > Pseudomonadati > Pseudomonadota > Betaproteobacteria > Burkholderiales > Oxalobacteraceae > Duganella > Duganella sp. Leaf61. The sequence goes on along the minus strand of NZ_LMLM01000009.1, from coordinate 54,673 downwards.
CCGCGCTGAAAACCGCCAGCCTGGCCGCGCTGACCACCAGCCAGATCCGTGCCCTGACCACCGACCAGATCGTGGCCCTGAGCACCACCGCTGCCAACGCGCTGACCACCCAGCAAGTCGCCGCCCTGACCACCGACGCCATCGTGGCGCTGGAAACGGCCGACCTGGCCGCGCTGAAAACCGCCGCCATTGCCGGCCTGACCTCGGCGCAAGTGGCCGCGATCACCACCGCGCAAGTGCAGGCGCTGACGACCGCGTCGCTGTCGGCCCTGTCCACGGCCAACATTGCCAACGGCCTGACCACCGACCAGATCGTGGCGTTGAGCTCGAGCCAGGTCGCTGGCCTGACCACCGCGCAAGTGGGTGCGTTGTCCACCGCCAGCATCGTTGCGCTGGAAACGGCCGACCTGGCCGGCCTGACCACCGCTGGCGTTGCCGCGCTGAAATCGACGCAGATCGCCGCGTTGACCACCGACCAGGTGGCAGCATTGTCCAGCACCCAGCTGGCGGCCTTCACCACCGCCGGCATCCGTGCCCTGACCACCGACCAGGTGGTGGCGCTGACCACTGCCCAGGCTGGCGCACTTGGCACGCTGCAAGTGGCTGCACTGACCACCAATGCGGTTGCCGCGCTGGAAACGGCCGACCTGAACGCGCTGAAATCGACGTCGATTGCCGCGCTGACCACCACCCAGCTGCGTGCACTGACCACCGACCAGATCGGCAGCCTGACGACCGCGGCACTGGGCGCGCTGACCACGGCGCAAGTGGCCAACGGCCTGACGACCGACCAGATCGTTGCGCTGGGCACCAGCCAGGCCGCTGCGCTGAGCACCTTGCAGGTCTCGTCGCTGAGCACCACCAGCGTTGCTGCACTGGAAACGCAGGACCTGAACGCGCTGAAAACGGAAGCGGTTGCCGCCCTGCGCACCAACCAGCTCGCTGCCATCACCACCGTCCAGCTGGCGGCGCTGACCACGACCCAGATTGCCAGCCTGAGCACCACTGCCCTGGCCGCCGGCCTGACCACTGCACAAGCGGTGGCGCTGTCGAGCGACCAGATCAACGCGCTGACCAGCACCCAGCTGCGCGCGCTGTCCACCAGCAGCATCGCTGCCCTGGAGACGGCCGACATCGTGGCGCTGAAAACCGCGTCGCTGGCGGCGCTGACCACGCAGCAGTTCGTGAAGTTGACCACCGACCAGTTCGTGGCACTGTCCACCGACCAGATCAAAGCGCTGACCATGGCCCAGGTCGATGCGCTGTACGCCACGACGACGCTGAAAGCGGTGATCACGGCCGACCAGCAAGCAGCGATGCCACTGTCGAGCCCTATCGTTCTCGATCTGAACGGCAACGGCATCAACACCCTCAACCTGTCGGCCGGCGTGCAGTTCGATCTGCTGGCCACCGGTAACAAATCCAACGTCGGTTGGGTGGGTGGTGGCGATGGCCTGCTGGTCCTGGACCGCAACGGCGACGGCGTGATCAACGACGGTAGCGAACTGTTCGGCGAAGGCACCACCCTGGCCAACGGCCAGAAAGCGGCCAACGGCTACCAGGCGCTGGCGGAGCTCGATGCCAACGGTGATGGCGTGATCGATGCCAAGGACACCCAGTTCAACAACCTGCGCGTGTGGGTCGATGGCAATGCCGACGGCGTCAGCCAGGCCGATGAACTGAAGTCGCTGGCCGACCTCAACATCGCCAAGCTGAACCTCGACGTGCAGAAAACGTCCATCGTCGATAACGGCAACCTGATCGGCATGGTCTCGACCTACGAGACCACCGACGGCGCTGTGCACCAGGCAGCGGACGTCTGGTTCCAGGACAGCAGCAAGACTGCCGGCAGCCTGACCTCGTCGGTGAGCAGCCTGTCGAACGCCTTGTCGAGCTTTGACGCGGCAGCCACCAGCACCGCCAACACGGCCAAGCTGGAACTGCCATCGAGCGTGAACTCGCAAGTGGCCGCCATGGCCAGCGCCATCGGCAACTTCGAGCACAAGCTGACCGCCTCGACCCACCAGGCGGCCACCGAAGACTCGCTGCGCCTCAAAGCGCTGCAAGGCGGCCATGGCCAGGGCATCCTGGCAGCCAAGTAAGCTGACGTAGTTGCACCATGAGAGCGGCAAGACCTGCGGGTCTTGCCGCTTTTTTTTCGGAGCGCGCAGCGATTTCATCCGTCGAACAGAAATGTAAAATGGGTTGTGCTTCCAAACAACAAAATCCCCCGAAGCAACACCTTGGCGGGTAGAATTCCAAGGCTGGTATCACTCCGGTTCCCCACTCCCACCAGGCCCTATGCAAGATAAATTTCCCCACACCGCGGTACAGTGCCTGACAGCGATCGCACAGCATCACGGCCTGCAAATCAACCCCGAACGCCTGATCGACGAGTACGCGCTGCGCGCGGAAGAGCCGGGCAACGGCATGCTGCTGCGCATGGCGTCCGAGATCGGCCTGAAAGCCAAGGCCGACAAGCTGACCTGGTCGCGCCTGCTGGCGCAGGGCGGCGTGTTCCCGCTGATGGCGCGCCTGATCAGCGGCAACATGGTCATCATCGTCGGCGTCAAGCCGGGCGAGGACGGCGCCCCCGACCAGGTGGCGGTACTCAATCCGGCGCTGGCCAACGCCACCGTGATCATGGTCGCGCGCGCCGAGTTCGAGCAGCGCTGGCAGGGCGAGGTGCTGTTCGTCAAGCGGGAGCACAAGTTTACCGACCCGCACCAGCCGTTCGGCCTGCGCTGGTTCATTCCCGAAATCCTGCGCCAGAAGGCGGCATTCCGCGACATTTTCATTGCCGCCATCGCCATGCAGATCCTGGCGCTGGCGTCGCCGATCTTCTTCCAGCTGGTGATCGACAAGGTACTCACGCACCAGAGCGTGACGACCTTGCAGGTGCTGGCCGTGGGCATCACCATGGCGCTGGTGTTCGACGCGCTGTTCGGCTTCCTGCGCCAGACCCTGACGCTTGCCGCCAGTAATAAAATCGACATGCGCCTGACGCGCCGCGTGTTCGGCCACCTGCTGTCCCTGCCGATCGACTTTTTCGAGACCACCAGCGCCGGCGTCATCACGCGCCACATGCAGCAGCTGGAAAAGATCCGCAGTTTTCTTACCGGCCGGCTGTTCTTCACCGCGCTTGACCTGATCTCGCTGCTGGTGTTCATTCCGATCCTGTTCAGCTACTCGTTCAAGCTGACCCTGATCGTGCTGCTGTTCGCGGCGCTGATCGGCGGCGTGGTGCTGGCCATGGTGCCGACTTTCCAACGCCGCCTCAACGCCCTGTACACGGCCGAAGGCCAGCGCCAGGGCATGCTGGTGGAAACCATCCACGGCATGCGCACGGTCAAGGCGCTGGCGATCGAGCCGTCGCAGCGCCGCACCTGGGACCAGCGCTCGGCCGAGGCGATCACCATGCACTTCCGCGTGGGGCAGATTTCGATCGCCGGCAACGCCGTCACCGATTTCCTCGGCAAGCTGCTGCCGGTCACGCTGATCGTGGTGGGCGCGGCCGACGTGTTCGACAGCACCCTGTCGGTCGGTGCGCTGATCGCGTTCCAGATGCTGTCGGGCCGCGTCACGCAGCCGCTCATTTCGCTCGTCGGCCTGGTCAACGAATACCAGGAAACCGCGCTGTCGGTGCGCATGCTGGGCGAGGTGATGAACCGTGCGCCGGAAGGCCGCGCCGGCGCCACCGGCCTGCGTCCGCAGCTGGAAGGCGAGATCAGGTTCGACAACGTGATCTTCCGCTATCCCGGTGCGCAGAACCTGGCCCTCAACAAGGCCAGCTTTACCATCGAGCAGGGCACGGTGGTGGGTATTGTCGGCCGCTCCGGGTCCGGCAAGACCACCTTGACCAAGCTGATCCAGGGGCTGTACCCGCTGCAGGAAGGCATCGTCCGCTTCGACGGCATCGACGCGCGCGAAATCGAACTGTCGCACCTGCGGCGCCAGATCGGCGTGGTGTTGCAGGAGAACTTCCTGTTCCGCGGCACGGTGCGCGAAAACCTGTCGGTGACCAAGCCCGACGCCCCGTTCGAGGAACTGGTGGCGGCAGCGGTCGCGGCCGGCGCCGACGAATTCATCGAGCGCCTGCCCCAGGGCTACGACACCATCCTGGAAGAGAACGCCTCCAACCTGTCCGGCGGCCAGAAGCAGCGGCTGTCGATCGCGCGCACGCTGGTGGCGCGCCCGCGCATCCTTATCCTGGACGAGGCCGCCTCCGCGCTGGACCCGGAATCGGAAGCAATCTTCATTAAAAATCTCTCGAAGATCGCCGTGGGCCGCACGGTGGTGATGATTTCGCACCGCCTGTCCACGCTGGTCAATGCCGACAAAATCATGGTCATGCAGCAAGGCTCCCTGGTGGATGCCGGCCGACATGAAGAACTGCTTACCCGTAGCGACACTTACCAGCATTTATGGAACCAGCAAACAAGCCACCTGTAAATCCGGGCAAGGTCCGCCAGCAAAAGGACCAGACCGAGATCGACTTCCTGCCGGACGCCGACGCCATCGAGCGCGGCCCGCTGCCGCGCTTCGTGCAACTGACCCTGCATTTGCTGGTGCTCACGCTGGTCGGCTTCATCGTCTGGGCCAGCGTTTCGCCGATCGACAAGGTCGTCATCGCCCACGGCCGCCTGGTCAACCCGCTGCCGAATATCGTGCTGCAGCCGCTCGATACGTCGATCATCCAGAGCATCGACGTGCGGGTGGGGCAAATCGTCAGGAAGGGCCAGTTGCTGGCCACGCTCGACCCCACCTTCAGCGCGGCCGATGAAAGCCAGCTGCGCATCCGTCTTGACAGCCTGAACAACCAGGCCGCCGGCCTGCGTGCCGAACTGGGCGGCAAGGCCGGCAGCACCGAGGCGGGCAGCGACGACGCGCGCCTGCAGCAGCAGCTGTCGGTGGAACGGCGCGGCAACTACGAAGCGCAAAAATCGAAGATGGACCAGAACATCGCACGCCTGCGCGCCGGCCTGGAAACCAACAAGCACGACCAGGTGGTGCTGGCCCAGCGTGTCAAATCCCTGCGCGAAGTGGAGGCGATGCAGGAGCAGCTGGTTGCCGAGAACTTCGGCGCCAAGATGCACCTGCTCGAAGCGCGCGACCGCCGCCTGGAAGTCGAGCGCGACATGGACATGCAGCGCAACAAGGCGGTCGAGATGGCCAGCGAACTGGCGTCGGTACAGGCCGAGCGCGCCGCGTTCGAGCGCAGCTGGCGACAAAAGGCGATGGAAGATCTGCTGTCCGCCACGCGCGACCGCGACGGCATCAACGAGCAGCTGTCGAAGGCCGACAAGCGCCTGAAAATGGTGCAGATGGTGGCGCCGGCCGACGGCGTGGTGCTGGAAATCGCCAAGTTCTCGGTGGGGTCCGTGATCCGCGAGGCCGAGCAGATGTTCACGCTGGTGCCGCTGGGCGCCGAGCTGGAGGCGGAAGTGCAGATCGACTCGGTCGATATCGGCTTCATCAAGACCGGCATGCCGGCCCACATCAAGGTCGATGCGTTCACGTTCATGAAGCACGGCATGCTGGAGGGCAAGGTGCGCACGGTGAGCCAGGACTCGTTCAAGCGCGACACCGCCGACAAGAACGGCGGCGGCCTCGACACCTATTACCTGAGCCGGATTCCGTACACGGGGGCATTGAAGAAGGTTGCGCCAGGCACGCAGCTGCTGCCCGGTATGACGGTCTCGGCGGAAATCGTGGTGGGCCAGCGCACCGTGATGTCGTACCTGCTGTACCCGCTCACGCGGGCGCTGGACGAGTCGATCCGCGAACCCTGAGCGAAATGGCGCAGCCGTAAACTAAAACCGCCGCTCAAGCAACTTGAGCGGCGGCAGGGGCATCCGGTGTCGATGTGGCGTTACGCTGCCGTGGCAGGCGCACCAGGCGTCAGATAGCGGATCACGCGCGCAGGATTACCGGCCACCACCGCGTTGGCGGGGACCGAGCGGGTGACCACCGAACCCGCGCCCACCAGCGCGCCAGCGCCAATGGTAAGGCCGGGCAAGATTGTGGCGCCGCCACCGATCGAGGCGCCTTCCTCGAGTACGGTCTGCGGAAATTCCCCCGGATACTGCTTGGAACGGGGATACATATCGTTGGTAAACGTCACGTTGGGTCCAATGAAGACCCGATCGGCCACCCGCAAGCCATCCCACAGGTAGTTGCCGCATTTAACGGTTACCTGGTCGCCGATGACCACATCGTTCTCGATGAAGCAATGGGCGTTGATATTGCACTGCGCACCGATGCGCGCGCCTTTCAGGACCACCGTGAATTGCCAGACCTGGGTGTCGGCGCCGATGTCGGTTGATTGCACATCGGCCAAGGCATGAATACGCGTCATGGCGGGCCTTACAGGCAGGCCGCGCGCACGGCGCTGACCACCTCGGCGGCGTCTGCTGCCGTCATGGTCGGTCCCATAGGCAGGCTCAGCACTTCGTCGTGGATGATTTCGGCGATCGGGAACTGGCCGGCATGGTAGCCCAACTCGGCATAGGCTGGCTGCAAATGCGGTGGCAGCGGATAGTGGATCACCGTGCCGACGCCGGCGGCAGCCAGCTGCTGCGCCAGCAGGTCGCGTTGCGGGTGACGTATCACGAACAAGTGCCAGGCCGACTCGGCCCATTCGGCCACTTGCGGCAGCACCAGGCCGGGAATGCCGTCCAGTTCGCGCAGGTAGATGGCGGCGATCTCGCGGCGTTTCTGGTTAAACTGGTCGAGCGTGGTGAGCTTGACGCTGAGGACCGCTGCTTGCAGCTCATCGAGGCGCGAGTTAAAGCCCGGCACTTCGTTATGGTATTTCTTTTGCGAGCCGTAATTGCGCAGGGTGCGCAACTTTTGCGCCAGATCGTCGTCGTCGGTGGTGATCGCACCGCCATCGCCAAGTGCACCCAGGTTTTTGCCCGGATAGAAGCTGAACGCGGCCGCGTGGCCGAGCGAACCGACCTTGCGGCCGTGGTACAGGGCGCCGTGTGCCTGGGCGCCGTCCTCGATCACTTTCAGGTTGTGCTCGCGCGCCAGCGCCATCAGTGGATCCATGTCGGCCGACTGGCCGTACAGGTGCACCGGAATGATGGCGCGGGTGCGTGGTGTGATGGCGGCGGCCACGCGCGCCGGGTCGAGGTTGTACGTGCCTTCGACCGGCTCGACCGGCACCGGCGTGGCGCCGCAGTGCGATGCCGCCAGCCAGGTGGCAATGTAGGTATTGCTCGGAACGATGACTTCATCGCCGGGACCGATGCCGTAAGCTTTGAGGATCAGGAAGATCGCGTCCAGGCCGTTGGCCACGCCGATCGCGTGGCGGGTGCCGCAGTAGGCGGCGTAGGCCTTCTCAAAAGCATCGACCTCCTTGCCGAGCACATACCATCCCGAGTGCAGCACCCGGCGCATGGCCGCTTCGATATCGTCCTGCTGGGCAAGGTTAATGGCTTTTAAGTCGAGGAATGGAATGGTCATGCTTGCTCCTGGGAGGTGGCAGCGCGCTTCTCGGCGACGAACTCGTTGTAATCGCGGATGTAGTCGCCTGCTTCGTAATAGTCGGATGCGAACACCATCAGAACGGCATCGCTGGAATACTTGTATTGAATGCCCCACGTCATGGGGGGCAGGTACACGCCGAGGTCCGGCGAGTCGAGCAGGACTTCGCAGCGCTGCTCGCCGTCGTCTACCACGACCGCGCAACTGCCTTTGACGCAGACCAGGAACTGGTGGCATTCGCGGTGGGCGTGCTCGCCGCGCGTTTTATCGCTGGGCACGTTCATCACCAGGAAATAACGCTTGGGCAGGAACGGGATTTCTTTTGCAAACTCGCCCACCGACAGGTCGCCGCGCGGGTCTTGCAGGAACTTGAAGCGGTGCAGGGTGACGCCGGACATGCCGAGCGCAACCACCGATGGCTGCTCGGGGAAGTTGGCGCGCTGGTGCCAGGCCATCAATGGCGCTTCGCTGGCTTTTTGCACATAATCGGTGATGCGGGCCGGCGCACCGGAAACGACGGCGTAAGGTGGAACATCTTGCGCCACCACGGCGCCTGGCGCCACGACCGCGCCCTGGCCCACGCGCACGCCGCGACAGATCAGGGCGCCGGCACCCACGCGCGCCTGGGCGCCGATGACGATGCTGGCGTTCTGGCTGGCACCGGACACCTCGGGCGCTTCCAGCGTTACGCCGGGGCCCAGTTCGGCGCCGTCGTCCAGGCGCACACCGCTCCACAATTGGGTAAAACCGAGGACGCGGCAGTTTTCGCCCACTTCTGCGCCCGGATAAACAACCACGAAATCGCCCAACGTGGCACTGCCGGCAACAAGCGCGCCGTCGTGCACTCGGGTGTTTTCTGAATGAGACATGAATGCTCCAACAAATTAATCAGTAAGTATAGTGAAATTATTGCTCCAACGCTATCTTACAGCAGCGCGTCGCGGTAGGCCGTATAACGCGCGAACGCTTGTCCCATCTGCTCGAAAACACCGGACAGGCGGTCGGTGACGGACACCAGCGTGTCGTGCATGCCGAGGAATTCGGCGGTCGAGATTGCGCCCGTTTCGTGGGCCGAAACCACCAGGTCGATGTAGTCGGAAAAATTGTTGCCGAAAAACGGATTGGAGTTGGCGTTGGAGTTCGATTGCAGGCGTTGGTCGTGGCGGAAATAGCTTAGTTCCTCGTCGATGTAGAACAGTGCGGCATTTTCGGTGAAATTGATATAGCTGGCGATATCGGCCAGGCCCTTGGTGAAGTCGTGGCTGCCGCGCTGGAATACCTTGTGCCAGCCCAGGTCCCACAGCTTGGCGCGGCGGAACATCACGGTGCTCAGTTCGCCGATGTGATTGGTCAGGTTGAGCACCATGTGGCGGTGCATGTCGATGCCCTTCATGTGGCCGCTAGCCTGGTACGCGCGCCGGGTCTGGGTGCGCATATTGTTAATGTCGATTACTTGCGAGGCCGAGAACGCGAGTTCGATGTCGGATGCCGACTGGAACGCGGCTACCATGCGCTCTATGCAGAACGGGTGCAACAGGTCATCGTCGAACAGCGGCTTGATGAACTCGCCCTTGCCGGAATAAAACGCCGAGATCACGTTCTGTTCGCGCACGGCGGTCGAACGCTGGTAGATCACGCCGGGGAAGCGTTTGCAGATGTCGCGGATTTCCTCGGTGGGGCAGTTGTCGCTGACCAAGATTTCGGTATTCAGGTAGCTCTGGCCAATGGCCGAGCGCAGGCAGGCCTCGAAGTGGCCCGGCTTGTACGAAGGAATGACGATGCTGACTAAGGGAAGGCTCATGGTTGCTCCTGTATTGTTCTTGCTCTGGTCTCAGGCCGCGACAGCGGTCACGATGTACTGCCACGGCAACGCATCTTCTACCGCCTGTACCGGATCGATGCCCGACGCGCCGGCCATCAGGCGGATCGCTGCCAGGTACTTTTCACGGGCCGGCTCGTCGATGATGCGGGCGCTGCCGCCGCTGACCTGGAAGCCCGCCTGCTGGAACAGGTCGAGCGCAGTGCCGCGCGTAAATACCCGCTTGCGCGACTTGTCCAGTCCATCGGCGCCGTAGCGCAGGTCGCCCGCATTCAGCCGTGCCTGGGTGCTCCAGTGCTGGAAGTTGTTGATGGTGGCAACGATCTTGCCGCCGGGGGCGATGCTGGTGCGGATTTTTTGCAGCAGGCTCCACGGGTCGTCCATGTGCTCGAGCGACTGGTCCAAAAACCAGCAGTCGGCGCCGCGCACGTGGTCCCAGAAGGCCGCGCCGGTGGTGTCGATGTGGTCGTGAAACACGAAGTCGCAATGCTGGCGGGCGGCCTGGGCCGGGCCTGGTTCCGCCTCGATGCCGGTGATGTTGCAGACCGGGTTGCGCTGGCGGTACGCGCGCGCGAAGGTGCCATCGCCGCAGCCCACTTCCACCAGCTTGCGCGCCGTTACCGGCACGAATTGCAGCAGATCGACATTGACCGTGGTGGCGGCGCCGGGCAGGTCGTAGTGGTGGGCCAGGACCGGCTTTACCGCACCGGCTGCGGAGCGCTGCAGGAAGCGGGGCGTGTGGGCACCGGCGCCGCCTGCGAGATCGGCACGCACCCAGTCGAGGTGCCTGATCAGGTCCGGATTGCCGCCGTGGTCGAGGGCCAGCATGGCGGCGATCAGCGGCGCGCCGTGCTTGATCGGCAGCGGCCACTGGCGCACCACGTCGAGGTTGACCAGCAGGCAGGCCGGGTCCAGGTAGCGCAAGGCGCCGTCTGGGCGGGCATAACCGAGTTCGTTGACCGCGTGGATGGCGCCCACGCCATACATGCCGGGCGCCAGTTCGGCGTGCAATGCCGCCAGCAGGCCGTCGTTGACCAGCTCCACGTCGGGGGCGAGCAGCAGCGCCTCGCCCGACAGGCCCAGGTGCTCGATGGCCCAGGCCAGGCCGGGGCCCTGGCCGATGTCGTAGCCAAAAGCGATGAACTCGACATTGTCATACCGGGTGGCGATGGCGCGGATGCGCTCGGCGACGTCCGGGTTGGAGCCGTCGATGATGGTCACGCGGTTGCTGTGGAAGCGGCGCACACTAGCCAGCAAGGTGTCGATCTGTTGCGGCGCATTGTGCGAAACGGTGATGATCGGGATCTGGTCCAGCCTGGCCGGCACGGTTGCCGGCGAGGGTCGTACGGCGTGCGCCGGCGCGGGCAGGCGCGGCGCTGCCGGTTTGGCCACGCGCTGCAGGGCCGCCTCGAAGTTGCGCACGAAGCGCGGGCTGTCGAAGAGCGCGCAGTTGAGGCGGTTGGTGGCCAGCTGGCGTTTCATGGCGGCGATGCGGGCCGGGTCGTGGGCCAGCGCCACGGCCAGTTCCTCGTAGTCGGCCAGGTTGTCGGTGATCAGCTGCGGCAAGTCCACCGCGCGCAGCAGGCTGCCGGCCATGCGCGACGAGAAGGTGCGGCCGGTGCGGGTGATCAGCGGCAGGCCGGCCCACAGGGCATCGCTGGCGGTGGTGCCGGCGTTGAACGGATACGTATCGAGGAACAGGTCGGCCAGCTGGTAGCGCGCCAGGTACTCGGCCGGCACTGCGCGGCTGTTGAAGATCAGGCGCCGGCGGTCGATGCCGGCTTGTTCCGCGTAGCGCCACAGGTTGTCGCGCACTTCGGGATAATCGGCCACCAGCCACAGCACGCTGTTCGGTACGCGGCGCAGGATGTTCATCCAGCTGGCGAACATCTCCTCGGTGAACTTGAAGTTGTTGTTGAACGAGCAGAACACAAAAGCGCCGTCGGGCAGGTTGACGCTGGCGCGCGTGGGCGTGGGCGCGATCGGGCGCTGGCGGTCGTTGATCTGGAATGCGTCGGGCATGGTCAGCGGCTTTTCGCTGAAATGCTCGGCCATTTCCGGCGTGATCAAAAATTCGTCCGCCACCACGTAGTCGATGCCGGGCAGGCCGGTGCTGCCGGGAAAGCCCAGGTAGGTCATCTGCACCGGCGCCGGCCGGTAGGCCAGGATGTTGGGCCGTGCGCCCAGCGTCAGGCCGTGCAGGTCCACCAGGATGTCGATTTCATGGGCGCGGATGGCGCGTGCGGCCTGCTCGTCGGTCAGGTGGTCGATGCGGATGTAATGGTCCATGGCCTTGACCACGCGCGCCCGCAGCGGCGAGCCGTCCTCGCGGCTCCAGCTGAAGGCATAGACCTCGACCTTGTTGCGGTCGTGCAGTTCGTACAGCTCGGCGGTGAGGATCGAGACCGCGTGCGAGCAAAAGTCCGACGACAGGTAGCCGATGCGCAGGCGCGCGTGGTCGTAGCCGTGTTCGCCGGTCAGCGGGGCGACGGCGGCGTTGACCTTTTCCACCACGAAACGGCGCGCGGCGGCCAGCTGCATGGCCGGATCGTCGGACGCGCTGAGCATGGCCAGCGCCGACGTGCCCTCCAGCATGGTGGCCTGCGAAATGTGCTCGAGGCCGCTGTACACGGGCCAGGCGCACTGCTTCTGGCGCAGGTGCACCCAGTGCGTCATCACGTTGGCTTGCTGCGGATCGACGTGCAGGCTGCGCGCCAGCATTGCTTCCGCTTCCGGGTAGCGTCGGCGGATTTCCAGCAGGCGCCCCAGGTTGTTGAGGGTTTGCACGTACAGCGCGGGCGTGGTCTTGATGTCCGGCACCAGGCCGTCATCGAGGATCGATTGCCACATGGCCAGCGCCGCATCGGGACGGCCGGTGCGCTCGAGCAGGCTGCCCAGGTTCAGGCGCGCCTCGACAAAATTGGCATTGTTGGCGATGGCTTGGCGCAAGGCTGCCTCGGCGCCCACGTCGTCGCCGGTCTGGGACAGCAGCACCGCCAGGTTGAAGCAGGCTGCATAGATCAGCCTGGTGTCGCTGTGGGCGATCCAGGTGTGGTACAGGGCGATGGCCACCTGCGGCTGGCCGCTTTCGGTCAGTACCGCCGCCGCGCCGAACAGGTCGGCGATCGCCAGCCGCCCTTGCGCCGCCAGCGCCATCACATTGTCCAGCGCACTGGTGGGGGTGTTCGTCACGGAAGCAGGGGCGGCAGGGGCAGGAGTGGTCATGAAGGCAGGTCAGATGGAGAAAAAGACGGCGCAAGTGTTCACCTATCATACCGTTTAGCCGCAGGGACATGGTCACATTTTGGCCGTGAAGCAACAACGTAAAACCCTGCCTGATCAGGGGATGGCGATGGGCAAATCTGAAAGGCGGTAAGATGGGACCCCGCCTGTTACCGAGCCCGCCTTATGCTGTCTACGCCCGCCACCTTCGAACCCCTGATCCGCCCGCAAGCGGCCGACGCGCCGCGCACCTTTGTCTTCCACCGCGGAGAGTTGTTGCTAAACAACGCCACGCTCGGCTTGCCGGCGCCCGCCATCGTTGCGGCGTTGCCGATTGCCCCCGAACGCATCCATGCGCTGGGTTTGTGGGAAGGCGTTTACTACCAGCTGGCCTGGCTCGATGCGCCGCTGGCGCCGGACGCGGAGCACGGCTACCACGGCCTGCGTTCGCTGTTCGGAGTGCTCGATGACGGTTTCCTGGGACTGGCCGGGCGCGCCTTCCAGCTGGCCGAATGGGCGCGCACCCACCGCTATTGCGGCGTCTGCGCGACGCCGATGGCACAGCTGCAGGGCGAGCGCTGCTACAAGTGCCCGAACTGCGGCATGATGGCCTACCCGCGCATTTCGCCAGCCATGATGGTCCTGATCCGCAAGGGCGACCAGGTGTTGCTGGCGATGCACACCAATTCCCCGTACAAGCGCTATACCGCGCTGGCCGGCTTCGTCGAGGCCGGCGAATCGATCGAGGAAGCGGTGCACCGCGAAGTTTATGAGGAAGTGGGCCTGCGGGTACACAACCTGCAATATTTCGCCAGCCAGTCGTGGCCGTTTCCCCATTCGCTGATGATCGCGTTTACTGCCGACTACCTCGACGGCGAAATCCGCCTCGATGACAGCGAGATCGCGGATGCGCGGTGGTTCGGGCCGGGGGATGAATGGCCGGAGTCGCCGGTGGTGGTGTCGATTGCGGCCAGGTTGCTGGCGGCGTACAAGCCCGGTTAGCGTTTGAACTCGGCCTTTTCGCGCCACACGGGACCGTCCTTGCCCTGCGCGAACTGGTACCCGGCCTCGAACAGCAGGTTCATGTCCTGCACCGCGCCCCGTAAATCCCATTTCGGATCCACCACGTCGTGCACCGTGTGGTAGACCTGGGCGTGGTAGCGCATCAGCTTGTCCTTGCCCCAGGCCGGCGGACGGCCGACGTAGTCCGGGCTCTCGCCCAGGGCGACCACCGGCACGCCGGCGCGGGCGAATTCGAACTGGTCGCCACGGTAGATGTTGCCGAATTCGAGCGGGCCTTCCGGGCGCAGCGCGCGGCCCTGGCGCCGCGCCACGGCAATCACTACATCGTCGGCGCTGGACTTGCCCATGCCGCGCAGCAGGACCGAGCTGGTGCGGCCCCAGACGTTGAGGCCGTGGATGTTCAGGTTCACCACCGTGTTTTTTAACGGATACAGCGGCTGGCGCGCGTAGTGGCGGGCGCCCAGCTGGCCGCGTTCCTCGGCGGTGGTGGCCAGGAATACGATGGTGCGCTTCGGTGGTACCGGCAGCGCCTGGTACGCTTTGGCGATTTCGAGCAGCGCGGCCACGCCGGCAGCGTTATCGCGCGCGCCGTGGAAGATCTGCTGCGCGCGCGGGCCGGGCAGGGTGTCGTCGTGGCCGAAATGGTCCCAGTGCGCGCTGTACAGCACCACTTCGTGCTTCAACTGCGGGTCCGATCCTTCGATGCGCGCCACCACGTTGCTGGTGGCAACCGTGCGCCAGGCGTTCACTTCCGTGAAATTGAGCGTGGCGCCCAGCGGCACCGGGTGAAAGTCGCGCTTGCCGGCCTGCCTGGCCAGCTTGTCGAGGTCGAAGCCGGCGGCCTTGACCAGCGCCCGGGCGCGGTCGTGCTGCAACCAGCCCGGCACCAGCGGAAAGTCAGGGTTCGGCTCTTTGCTATCGAGGAAGAAATTTTCGTTGGTCCAGGTATTGCGCAGCACTTCGTAGGAGGCGCCGGCCGTCTTCGGATCGTGGATGAGCAGCGCCCCGGCCGCACCGAGCCGGGCCGCCATCTCGAACTTGTAGGCCCAGCGGCCGTAGTAGCTGCCGGCGCCCGTGCCGAACTCCTTCGCCCCGGGCGGATCGCCGGCCAGCATGACCAGGGTTTTGCCCTTGAGGTCGATACCTTTGTAGTCGTCCCAGCGCAACGCCGGCGCCTGGATGCCGTAGCCGACGAACACCAGCTCGGAACCATGGACGTCGATTTCTTTTTGCGGGTGCGCCGACCAGGCCACGTAATCGTCGCCGAATTTGAGCTGGGTAGAGTTGCCACCGATGCTGTAGCTGAGCGTGGGGTAGCTGGAAATGGCGGCCAGCGGCACTGCCTGTACATAGCTGCCGTCCGGGTTGCCGGGCGCCAGTCCCAGCTGCCTGAATTGTTGTTGCAGGTAGTCGGTCGTGGTTTTTTCGCCGGGCGATCCGGGGGCGCGGCCTTCGAACCGGTCGGAAGACAAGGTGGTCACATGGGCCAGCCAGCTGGCGCTGTCGATGGCGCGGCGCGCTGCCGGCGACGGCTGCACGGTCTGCGATGCAGGCGTGGCTGCCAGGCTGGGTGAAATGCACAAGGCCACCAGCGCCGCCGACAGAAGGAGTTTCATAAAAAGCACAATTGTTAAGATAGGTTATCGCCATTCTGACAGATTTTGTTTCTTGTGTGCACCTACTATCAACCTTTCTTATGGCTTTCAACAGCCTCGCATTTAAACAACACCGCCACTTTATTTATCCGCTGCACAGTAAAAAGGAGATGCCATGAACCAACTGTAGTTCCAGCAAAGGCTGTGGGTGCCGTTGCTGTGCAGCCTGCTGTGCATCACTGTGATCTTCGTGGTCCACGCCTTCCAGACGCGCGAGCTGCGCTTTGAAGAACGCAAGAACGAGCTGCGCCATATCGACGACGCCGGCCTCTCCATCGTCAAGCAATTCAGTGACAAGGCCGCGTCTGGTGCCATGAGCAGGGAAGATGCGCAAAAGCACGCGCTCGAACTGATTCGTAGACTGCGCAACCTGGCGCAGCGGCCGGCAGCATGCAGGAGCAGGCGGGGAACCTGGCGGAGCTGGTGAGCCGGTTCAGGCTGGGTGGGGAGGGTGGTGCCGTCGTGGCACAGCGTACGCGCCCGGTACCGCAGCGCGTTGCCCTGAGCCGCTAGCTTATTGCGCCGGTGCTGGTGCTGCTGGTGTCACCGGAACCGGGACCGGCTCCAGCACCGCCTCCTCGAACACGAACTTGCCGCTGCCGTCGTCGCGGAACACGCCGATCAGTTCGCCGCCGTCGCCCTTGACGTCGGGATACATGGTGCAGGTCTGCGATTCCACCTGCCACAGTTCGCTGCCCGAGCGCAGGGTCCAGACGTTGTCGCCGCCGGACAGTAATTCGATCTCCACTTCGTCGGCCGGCAGGTCGGTCAGTTCGAAACGGCGCATGCAGTCGGGCAGGCGTTGCATGATCAGCTCGACCGTGGTGACATTACTCCAGAAGTATTTTTGAGCGCGGTGCACGGTCAGCGCATGGCTGCCGGCCTTGCCATCGACGAAGTACGAGGCGGAATCATCGACGCAGGCCGTCAGCAGCAGCGGCATCAGGAGAATCAGTGTCTTGCGCATGGGCGTGTTTCCATTCTTGACGGCAAACGGGATGCCCCATTATAGCGCCCACGCGCAGTGGTCTTAGAAGCGGTAACCGACACCCACGCCGACCAGCAACGGATCGACCTTCACGCGGCTGGCCTTGGCGCCGCCGATGAACACGTCGCTGCGGATTTGCACTTTTTTCACATCGAAGTTCAGCGACCAGTTCTTGTCGAGCTGGTAGTCCACGCCCGCCTGCACCGCCAGGCCGAAGCTGTCGTTCTCCAGGTCGGCGCCGCCGCCCAGCAGGTTCACGCTCGAGATGCGCGTGTAGTTGATGCCGGCGCCCAGGTAGGGCTTGAGCGGCGTGCTGTTGGTGAAGTGGTATTGCAGCAGCAGCGAGGGCGGCAGGTGCTTGAAGGTGCCGATCTTGCCGCCATCGAGGTACACATCGTGTTTTTGCGGATAGGTGAGGACCAGCTCGGCTGCCCAGTTGGGCGTGAAGAAGTACGAGATATCGACTTCGGGAATGGTCTTGTCGCTCACGGTGATACGGTCCGACGCGCCCACGCCCGCTACCGGCGCCGACTTGTCGGCCGGATCGAGGTACACCGCGCGGGCGCGCACTTGCCAGGGGCTCTCTTGCGCCGTCGCGGCGCCAATATTCAATGTCAGGGTTGCCAGTACGGCTGCTGCGGCGATCAGTTTGCTCATTTTCACTTCCTTTAAAAGTAACCTGCTCTCGGTTGGCCGGCATGCGTGTGCTTTGCTGCCGGCGCGACAGAGTATGTGGGCGCCGCCCACGGCGATAATCTGCCGCTCGGGGTGTACGCCCTATGCCACACGGCATATTTCTACGGGTCGTTTAGTAACAGGAGGAAGTGTATTGATCAGGAGCATGAAAATCCTTGATCCAGGTCAAAACGGACCGGCTTAGCGGTAGCGGGCGACGATCTGGTCGATCATGCCTTCTCGCACCATGTCGTCGAGCGCGTTGTTGATGTCGCTGAAGGGTACCCGGCTCTTGCGCGAGACCGCGCAGTGGGTCTTGAAGGCCGCGAACACCAGCTGCGTTTGCACCGTGAGGGCGGTGTTATTGCGCCGCAGGTAAGCCAGCGTGGCTTCGCTGAGGATGGTGTACGGCACCGTGCCTTTGACCATCGCTTGCAGGTTCAGCTCCATGGTGGGCGCATCCACGCGCACGAAATGCGGCCCCAGCACTTGTGAGATGCGCGTATAGCGGTAGTGGACCACCGTACCCACGCGCTTGTCGCGCAAGTCTTTCAGCGACGCGAGCGGTTTTGCATCGCGCTGGCCGGCGATCACTTCCGCATCGGGAAACAGCGGCGAGGTCCACTGGTAGTCGCCGTCGATCCACGCTGGCATCACGTGGCACAGCAAGTCGGCGCGGCCGTCGGACAGCAGCGGCTTGACGTCCTTGTTGGATGCGGTGATGTACGACGCGTGGCGACCCAGGCGCTGCGCCAGCGCGTCACCAACGTCCTTGAGCATGCCGCCTGCCAGCGCGCCATGCTCGTAGCGCGCAACCGGCATGGTCGATTCCTGCGGCGCAACCATGACCAGCTCGCCTGCCGCAGCTGTCGGCAACGCGCAGGCCAGCAGCGCGGCAGACATCAGGGAGGGGAGGCGTACAGGCATGGTTTTTCCACGAAGCATGAACATCCCGCGATTATAGCGGCCCCGGGGGCGCAAGATGGGCGCAAGGCGCCCGCAATGTTCGTCCCCGCACAGGCATGGCGGGTAGAGCATGGCATCTTGATAGGCCCTATCCCACTCACGGAGGACTTCATGAATACGCCCAACAACGGCAGCTTGTCCGGCAAGCGCATCGCCATCCTGATGACCGACGGCGTCGAACAGGTCGAGTACGAGCAGCCACGCCAGTTCTTGGAAGAACATGGCGCCGAGGTCACGCTGATTTCGCCGAAAGCCAAGGGCGAACAGGTGCAGGGCTTCGAGCACCTGACGGCGTCGCGCCAGTTCGCGGTGGAACGCGATGTGAAAGACGCCAACGCCGGCGACTACGACGCCCTGGTGCTGCCGGGCGGCGTGGCCAACCCGGACGCGCTGCGCCTGTCGGAACCGTCGATCGGCTTCATCCGCGATTTCGGCGCCACCGGCAAACCAATCGCCTCGATCTGCCACGGTCCGTGGACCCTGATCGACGCCGACCTGGTGGACGGCCGCAAGCTGACCAGCTGGCCCAGCCTGAAAGGCGACCTGCGCAACGCTGGCGCGGCGTGGGAGGATGCCGAGGTCGTGGTCGATGGCAACCTCATTACCAGCCGCAAGCCGGACGACATTCCGGCCTTCAATAAGGCCTTGCAGCAACAACTGCTGACAGCATAAAACACAGCGCCTTCGCAGCTGCGAAGGTGCAAATCTGCAAGCCCGTCCGAGCGATGTAAAACGTGCTTACTTCTTGGCAAACGAGCGCTAAACTCAAGCCGTAACACGTAGACTGGTATTGCAACCGACCTCATGCGTCTAAACCCAGGGAGACCATCATGACACACGTACTCGCAGCTGTTTTCGAAACCAGTGCCGAAGCCAACCGTGCCAAGGACGAACTGATACTGAGCGGTTATGACCGCGACACCATCCGTGTGAGCGATTCCGTCGGCGTTGCCGGCACCCATCACATCAACGATGACGAATCCATCCTCGGCAGCATCAAGACCATGTTCAGCGATCTGCTGGGCCGCGAGCACGCGGACCGCAGTATCTATGCGGAAGCATTGAATCGCGGCCACGTGGTACTGACCATCAACACCACCAGCCAGGAAACCGCCGAACGCGCCGCCGACATCATCGACGACTTCAATCCGATCGACATCGACGAGCACGAAACCATGTGGCGCGCCAGCGGCTGGACCGGCGCCGATGCGCTGCGCAGCGGCACCGGCATGCAGCAGACCACGCTCAACTCGCAGCAGACCGCCGTGCCTGAATACCACGGCATCCGTCCGCGCGAAGAGGCGGTCGATTTCGCCCGCACCGAGCAACTGGCCACCACCGGCTCGCTGCAACGCGGCGAGGTGCTGCCACCGGACATCGAGGGCCTGGCGCCGCCGATCTCGGTGGAGCCGACCGTGCAGCGCAGCGGCATGCGCATCTACCCGCGCGACGTGGCCACGCCCAACCAGGACAGCCTGAACATCCTGCGCGGCGACGACAGCACCAGCGACCCGGCCTACTTCCGTTCGCACTGGGAGAAGACCTACTCGTACACTGGCGGCACCTTCCAGGACTACGACCCGGCTTACCGCTACGGCGAATCGATGGCCGGCAACCCCGGCTACAAGGACAAGCCGTGGGAAAGCGCGGAACCGGATTTGCGCAGCAGCTGGGAGTCGAACCACCCACAGTCGAGCTGGGAGAAGTTCAAGGATGCGGTAAGGGAGGGTTGGGAGCGTGTGACGAAGTAATTCGCTAACCCGGCAACGTTCTCGCGAAGGGGGGCCAGCCTGTTGATCAGGTTGGCCCTTGTCTATTCGGAGGATAAGTAGAGTGGAATGCCGTCTTCCAGCATGGCGCGTTGCAGGGCAGGATTTGTCACCTCATGCAACAGCGAGACATCGAGCCGAAACAGGATGGGCAAATCGTCCAATGCCATCCATAGCCGGGAGAATTCGCGAACCGACATGGTGGGCGCCACCACTGCCAGGTCGATATCGGATTGGGGGCGATAAAACCCGGTGGCGCGCGATCCGTAAACCAGTACCTGTTCGACTTGCGGGAAGCGGGAAAATGCCGTGCATAGCCAGTCGCGCAGGGTGGGGCTGAGGCCGAACAGCGGCTTTGTGGTGATTACGCCGTCCACGACCGCACCTTGGTTGCAAGTTGAGAGAAGAGCTTGACACCATCCGTTTTGACAAAACGATAAACCAGCAGAGCTTGTGCATCGTCGTAAGTATGACTGGTTAAATTACGCATATGGTGCAACTGGCTCCAGCCGTCGCCATCCTCGAGCAGTCCTTGCTCGAGAGCGCCCTGTAACGATTCCTTGGCGTTCAAAGCGGATATCTCCCTCGCTTCAAGCCATAGTTTGATGGCCTTCCATGCCAGTTCGTAAGTGAATTCAAAGCGTTGGATCGTGGCATCGCGCAGAAAGGAATTCTCGGGCTGTGCGAGTGCCTCTTGTAGCCGGGTGTAGGCGGACAAGAAATCTTTGCTGCGTTCGGCGAGTCGCTTGGTCATGACCATGAAAGGCTAGGCTTGATGATTGATTATAGCTTCGGGGGGGGCACTCGAAGCCGGAGTTTGGTTTGACAGCGCGGCGCCGGTTTCGTTCACTTGACGAACCAAAGAATTTGGGTCGCATGTCATGATTGCTCTAAATCAAAATTTCCTAACGGCAGCAATGCCATCATCGACATCCTGTACCGCGCCGCCGCCGCGCTTGCCCTGGATGCCACGATGGAAAAACTGCTGCCATACTACGAACGCGAACTGAGCATGCTGCGCCGCGCCGGCGCCGAGTTTGCTTCGCGCTATCCCAAGCTGGCCGGCAGTCTGCAAATCCACGGCGAAACCTGCGCCGATCCCCACATCGAACGCCTGCTGCAAGGCGCCGCCTTCCTCAACGCCCGCACCGCCAAGCTGCTCGACGACGGCTACGCCGATTTCACCGAAGCGCTGCTTGGCATGCTGTACCCGCACCTGCTGCGCCCCATGCCGGCCTGCGCTATCGCCCGCGTGGATTTTTCCGGTGCCAAGGCCAACCAGATCAACAGCGTCACCACCCTGCCGCGCGGCACCGCCATGAAGTCGCAGGGACGCGGCGCCGTCACCTGCCGCTTTCGCACCGCCTACGATGTGACCATCGCCCCGGTCGCCATCAGCGCTGCGTGGTTCGAGCCTTACCTGCAGGCGCCGGCCACTTTGCCATTGCCGCCGGATGCTGCATCGGCCATCTGCATCACCATCGAGAGCACGGTAGCCAACCGCGCGCTGTCCACGCTGGAGCTGAACCGGCTGCGCGTGTTCATCGACGGCGAAGCCTCGCTGCGCGCCACCTTGCGCGACCTGCTGTTCATGCGCACGCGCTGCGCCTGCGTGCAGGCGGGCGACCAGT
Organism: Duganella sp. Leaf61; assembly: GCF_001421905.1. Taxonomy (NCBI): domain Bacteria; kingdom Pseudomonadati; phylum Pseudomonadota; class Betaproteobacteria; order Burkholderiales; family Oxalobacteraceae; genus Duganella; species Duganella sp. Leaf61. Next base: position 33,434 of record NZ_LMLM01000009.1, on the reverse strand, counting down.
GGCATCTGCTGGAACGCCCACCCATCGTACCGGTAGGCTTCGCGGACGACGAAGCCTTGCTGCCCTGCGCACCATCGGAACACAGCGCCTACCGCCTGCTCTCCGAGTACTTCGCTTTCGCCGACAAGTTCGATTTCTTCGACCTGGACCTGGCCGCGCTGCTGCATGGCGCGCCGCCCGGCTGCACCAGCATCACCGTGCGCCTGGCGCTGGCCGACGTGCGGCCGGACGACCCGGTGGCGCGCCTGCTGCGCACCCTCACCGCCGACAACCTGGTGCTGGGCTGCGCGCCCGTGGTCAACCTGTTCGCGCAGCCGGCCACGCCGATTCGCATCAACCACCGCCGCAGCAGCTATCCGCTGGCGCCCGACGAGCTCCCCGGCCACGCCTGCGACATCTACAGCGTGGATTCGGTGCAGCTGCTGCGCAAAACGCCGCAGGGCAGTACCGTCACCGAATTCCTGCCGTACTACGCGCTGGGCCACGCAGGCAACCAGGGCAACTACTGGCGCGTGCAGCGCGACGAGGAGCTGGCATCGATTGGCGCCGGCCACGACATGTCGCTGGCGCTGGTGGACCGCGATTTTTCACCGTTGAAGGTGGACGACGGCACCGCGTCCGTACGCGTGACCTGCACCAACCGCAACGTGCCGCACGATCTGCCGTACGGCCGCGCCGGTGGCGACCTGGCGACCGAGACGCAGTGCGGCGGCTTCCCGATCCGGCTGCTGCGCCGGCCCACGCAGTCGTACCGGCAATCGACCGGCGCCAACCAGCAGTGGGGCCTGGTCGCCCACCTGTCCCTGAATCACCGCTCGCTCACGCAGGAAGGCTTGCCGGCGCTGGCCGCCATGCTGCGCCTGTACGCGCGCGCCGACAGCGTGGTCTCGCAGCGGCAGATCGACGGCATTGCCGCGCTGTCGCACCGGCCGGCCATCGCGTGGGTGCAGCAGGAGCGCGGCGCCGCCTACCTGCGCGGCGTGGAGGTGCGCGTGTGGCTCGACGAGGACGCGTATGCCGGCACCGGCATCCACGCCTTCGCGCAACTGCTCGATCACGTGTTCGGCCTGCACGTCCACCTCAACAGTTTTACCCAACTGGTGGTGCTGTCGCACCCGGACGGAAAGGAGCTGCTGCGATGCCTGCCTCGCAACGGAGCGCTGACACTGGCGTGATCGCCGAACTGATGGCCGCGCCGCACAGTTTTGAATTTTTCCAGGCGGTGCGGCTGCTGGCACAGGCGCGCCTGCCGCAACCGCGTTACCGCAACCGCCTGTCGCTGGCCTTCCCGCCGAACCAGATCGAGAACATCGGCGAGGAAGCCGACGGCCGCATCCGCCTCACGCCAGCTTTCATCGGCATGCTGGGCAGCCACGGCGTGCTGCCGCTGCATTATTCCGAGTGCGTGAATCGCCACGAGAAAAGCCACAACGACGGCGGCCCGCGCGCCTTCCTTGATTTGCTGTCGCACCGCGCCACCGAACTGTTTTATCAGGCCTGGGCCAAACATCGTCCCGAAGCCATGGATGGGCCGGACGAGGGCGACAGTTTTCTCACCATGCTGCTGGCGCTGGCCGGCGTGCCCGCGTGCGACAGCGTGCAGCCCGAAACGCTGGCGCGCTACGCCATGCAAATCCGTAGCCGCTGCGTGTCGGCGCCGCAGATGGCGGGCATGTACGCCGAATACTTCAACGTGCCGTTCGCGGTGCAGCAACTGGTCGGCCAATGGCAGAACCTGGAACCCGAACACCAGGCGCAACTGGGCCGGGTCAACGTCGATCTGGGCAGCGGCGTGCTGCTGGGAGAGCGCATCTACGGCTGCGACGCGCGCGTGCGCCTGCGTATCGGCCCACTGGCGCAAGACGCGTACGAACGCTTCCTGCCCGGCGGCGCCGACGCCGTGCAACTGGCCGCGATGCTGGGCCTGCACTGCGGCGCCAGCATGACCTGGGAGGTATGCCTGGTGCGCGAAGGCAGCGCCATGCGCGCACCGCGTCTCGACGGCGCCAGCCGCCTGGGCGTGGATGCGTTCCTGGTGGACGACAAGGTTGGGCACACCCGGCATCCTGACCGCGAAGAGCTGATGTACCTGCTGCATACCTGAGGAGCGCAAGTGGACAACGACTTTTTCAGCTTCATGGGCCTGGCCAAGGAACTGGTGACCAGCAACCGGCCCTTGCGCCTGCGGCTCGATCTGCCGGGCGGTATCAACGACGACATGCTGCTGCCGCAGCGCGTGATGGGCACCGAAACGCTGTGCGGCGGCATCGAATACCGCGTGCTGTGCGTATCAGGCAGCGCGCATCTGCCGCTCAAGCAGATGATCGCCGTGCCGGCCGCACTGGACCTGGTCACCGACACCGGCGCCCTGCGCAGCGTCTGTGGCATCGTCACCGAAGCGGCCGCCGGCGACAGCGACGGCGGCCTGGCCAGCTACCAGCTGGTGTTGCGCGACGCGCTGGCCATCCTGGAAAAGCGCACCAACACCCGCGTGTTCCGCGACATGAACGAAGTGGAGATCGTCCAGCGCATCCTCAACGAGTGGCGCCAGAAAAGCCCGATCCTCGGCACCACCTTCGCGCACGAAGTGGACGAAGCATTCGCCCAGCGCGAGTATCCGCGGCGCGAATTCACGATGCAGCACAACGAATCGGACGCCGCCTTCATCCGCCGCCTGCTCAAGCGGCGCGGCATCGGCTGGTACATCCGCGCCGTAGGTGACGGCGAAGCGCCGATGCACACGCTGGTCCTGTTTAACAACGCCGACAGCCTGCGCCAGAACGCCGCCGGCATCGTGCGCTACCACCGTGACGGCGCCACCGAAGAGCGCGACGCCATCACCTCCTGGACGGCGGTGCGCACCCTGCAACCGGGCGTGGTCACGCGCCACAGCTGGGACTACCGCAACCCGCAAGGCCGCGACTTCATGACCACCGATGCCGTCAGCGGCGTGGACCAGGGCATACACGGCAACGAACTCGCCGCCACCCTCGACGACTACCAGATCCTGATGCCCCACGCCGGCGACGACAACGAAGACCTGTGCCGCCTGGGCCAGCTGCGCATGAGCCGCCACGACTACGAATCGAAATGCTTCCACGGCGAAGGCAGCGTGCGCGACTTCTGCGCCGGCGAATACTTCACCCTGGCCGAGCACCCGGAGGTGGACGACCACGCTGAAGAAGAGCGCGACTTCGTCCTGACTGCGCTGCGCGTGCACGCCCAGAACAACCTGCCCAAAGCCCTGGCCGCCCGCGTGGAACGGCTGTTTGCACGCAGCCGGTGGGGTACGGAATCGGCAGACTCCCTGTTATCGCGCGACGCAGCCGATGCCGTGGCCTCCGGGCCACTGCGCGTGCACGTCCAGTTCACAGCAGTGCGGCGCGGCGTGAACATCGTCCCCACCTACGACGCCCGCACCGACCTGCCGGCCGCACTGATGCAAAGCGCGATCGTGGTAGGGCCGGTGGGGGAGGAGGTGCATTGCGACCAACTGGGCCGCGTGAAGATCCGCTTTCCTGGTACGCGGCCAGCGGATCACGAGACGGCTGGAGGTGCGGGAGCTTCGGACACGGAGGCCGATTCCGCGTGGGTGCGAGTGGCGTCGAACTGGGCGGGGAATGGGCCGGGGAGTTTGCAGCAGTGCGGGACGGTGGGGTTGCCGAGGGTTGGGACGGAGGTGCTGGTGAATTTTCTGGGTGGGGATCCTGATCGGCCGGTGATTGTGGGGCAGATGTTTAATCAGGGGGCGGAGCCGGCGGCGTTGAGTGAACTGGGAAACCTTCCGGGTAATCGGTACCTGTCCGGGGTGAAGAGCCGGGAAATCAAGGGAGGACGCGCGAACCAGCTGCGATTTGACGATACCAATGGCGAAATCAGTGTGCAGCTCGCTAGTGAGCATGGTTCCAGCCAGCTTAATTTAGGCTGGTTGCCTCAGCCCCGATTTGACGGGCACGCCTTGCAGCGCGGATCTGGCGTGGAGCTTCGCAGTGACATGAGCGCAGCGATACGAGGTATCCAAGGCGTTTTAATTACCGCAGAACCCGCCGATCCCAATATAGGGATTCACCTTGAACGCTCTGCCATGATTGGGGTAGCAGAGCGCTTGCTAAAAATTGATTCGCAGTTGAGTGAGCAGGCAGTGCTGCACGCTGGAGATTCGCCAAAAAATAAAGAACTTTCAAGTCTTATCGAAAATTTGAAGAGCTTTGACGAAAATGGTGCACCAATTGTTGCATTGAGCGGGCCTGCCGGAGTTATATGTGCAAGTTCAAAAAATATTGCGATGGGTGCCGCTACTACTATCGATATCGTTAGTGGTGCAGCCACAGTGTTAGCGTCTGGAGAAACTACGTCTTTACGCTCTGTACAGGCCTTAAGCCTTTTTGCTAACGAAGGTGGAATAAAACTAACGGCAGCTAGCGGCCAAATGTCCCTGCAAGCTCAAGACGATCAATTACAGATACTAGCCAAGAAGGTTGTTGAAATAATAAGCAATGAGGACTGGGTAATAATTAATGCAAAGAAGGGGGTCCGAATTAATGGCGGTGGAACAGAGTTAGAGTTAAGTGCAAATGGTATTAGAGGCTACACTAGCGGTGCTCACGAAATTTATGCATCCGATCACCAAACTTATCCTGGTAAAGACAAAAAAATTTCTTTCGGAAGAAATAAAATTGTTCACAAAATATGTGTTCCATGCCTGTTGATTGCTGCGCAGGCACATGCTCCATTTTCTAAACCAGGTAATTAAAATGGCATCTACCTACATACTGATTGACACAACTTTGATTGGAAATTGGGAAAATAAGCTGTGGATGAAAAAAAATAAAAATTTTAATTGGTTGGGAACTATATATGATCAGAACGCGTTGTCGGTAAGCCCTATTTTGATAGATGTACAAAGCGCATATTTCAATAATAAAATACCGTTGTTAATGAGCTTAGTGAATTCTGTTTTTCCTCAACTAGGGATATCTTTTATAGATACTGATCTGACATTAGAAGAGCTACAACAGCATTTTAAAAAATTCATATATATAAAGACGGAAGATCATCGGGAGTTAACACTAAGGTTTTCAGATTGTTTGATTATTAATGAGCTTGCCAATTTTCTTGAAGAGGAACAGTGGGCATCGATCGTAAACCCATTTGTCAGCTGGAAAATTCATGGAAACAATGGGGACTTAAGAACTCTTCCTATGCGTCGTTTGCAGTCGCCGTCTGTAGCTCCGTTAACCTTGAGTACGGCACAGATAAATGCAATCGAAAATTCGATGGGTACCTATCAACTTTTGGTAAATATAGGCAATACATGGCCAAATTTTCTGGAAGATTTTTCGAGTTTGATAGCCTATGAATATGCTTCAAAAGCACGTGCATGCTGGTTGTCCTCAGGCCATGTGGAAAACATCCGGCTTGTATTATTCACATATGGTGTTTTTAAAACTGAAGGATGGTTACTCAGTCATCAAAAATTAAATAAAATACTGAGTCAACATGATGAAGTATTAATATGCAGTGAAATAAAAAATATTATAGATGGTTACTTGATGGAAGTTTCATCATGAAAAAAATATTTGTTGGGATATTTGCAATTGCGATTACGGTATCTTTCTTCATAATTTCAATTTTTAGTGAAAAACAATTAGATTTGAAGGAGAAAGGTTTTATCGCAGTTTCCGTATTAGGTGTGCATCATCTCGGCCATAACTATAGTATTCCAGAATTTTACATAAATAAATATGGGGGAGCAGGCATACAACGTGAGGGCGGTGGGGGGGGGATCATTTGTTGCGTAATGATTCCTAAGGTGTGGCGACCTGGATTCAGTGTTCAAGTAAGGTGGAAAGTTGAGGATTGGTCGCAAGAAAATCGAACCGAAATTGAGGCAGGTGATTTTTCAAGTGTTATTCTAGATGGGGTATATATTGCACAGGTAGCTGTTGAAAAATATGAAAAACCCGGTGATCTATATTTACATTTCTTCCCTGACGCCAGGGTCAGAGTACTTGCTTCAGTGCACCCGCCTCTTAGCACATTGCATCCAGTTCCATATGGAAAAAGACTGGGGGGGGATAATGCGGCTTCTGGAACACGCGTAGAGGAGATGTTTTCTGAAGCTGAGAAAAAAGATATAGAAAACTGGAGAAATCCATGGAAATAAAAGAAAAAATAGTGATTTTTAGCGTTGCAAAGAATTCGCCAAAGAAAAAAATAAAGTCACCGTCGCCAAAAGAATATATCGCTCCAGCAGCATGTCAAACAGTATTGCAAATAGGGATATTTTTCGACGGCACGGGAAATAATTTAAATTTGCACAAAGCAAGTAAGAGCCATTCAAACGTGGCGAGACTTTACGAAACCTATCCAGCTGAGCCGGCGGAAGGCAAGTATTCAATATATATTCCAGGCTTAGGGACACCTTTTCCCTTGGTTGGAGAGGAAACTGAGCGATATTTTGGTGGCTCATTTGGAGATGGAGGAGATTCAAGAATCGCCTTTGCAATTTTAAATGTTGTGGATATTTTGCATAAAACTTTGTTTAATACCACGATGTTTCCTCCTCCGCTCTTAAGGGCGCTGTGTCACGCCAAACCAGGATCTATCGAGCAGAAGTTCTTGGATAAACTTAAGCTTGATACCAGTTTAACTGATGGTGAAGCAAGATCACGAACTAAAAATTTTTTAAGCGTATGTCTAAAAAATATTTTGATTAGAATGACGAAAAATACGGTTCCAAAAATATGTGAAATATCCATCGACGTTTTTGGCTTTTCCCGCGGTGCAACTGAGGCTCGAGTGTTTTGCCATTGGATCAGAGATTTACTATCCAACTCAACATTAGTGGGGATACCTTTTCGATTCAGATTTTTGGGACTGATGGATACCGTAGCGTCCGTAGGGATATGGGAAGGAATAAAAAATGATCAATCTGGATCAACTGGAGGACATTCAAATTGGGCCACAGTTGAGGCTATGAAGATTTTACCCGAAGTAGAAAATTGTTTGCATTTGATCGCGATGCATGAGTTACGTAAAAATTTTCCTCTCGATACTGTTTTGGTTGGTGGTTTACTGCCATCTAACTGTTTGGAATTTTGCTATCCAGGTTCACATAGTGACATAGGGGGGGGCTATGCACCTGGCGAGTTAGGTGTGTCTCCAGATGACAGCGAAAAACTGTCCCAAATTCCTCTCAACCACATGTTCGATTGTGCGGTAGCGGGAGGGGTTCCATTTTCAAGAGAACGATTGGGCAAGGATGGCCAAGCAAATTTCATAATCGATAAAAAATTACTTGAAGCATATAATAAATTTATAGAAATATTAACTGAAGCCCCACGGACTTTAGGAGAATGGATGCTTCCCTATTTAGTCTGGCGCTGGCAAACAAGATTAAAGTATCATGATAATATTCAATTTAAGAGATCTAAGGATGATGAAAAAGAATATTTAATGGCGGGAAATATTAAGTTTTGTTACGATGATGATCTGCTGAAAACTTATGGTGACTACTCGAAAATTTCCATGCGTAAAAAGCGCCCATATGACCGTGACGGAACACAAGTAACGAGACTTGCACTCGAATCCGAAGCTTCAGAATTGAGAAAAATCATAGTTTTAGAAAAAAATATCAATCCGGAGCTTGCATCATTTTTTGATAATTATGTGCACGACTCTGTGGCCGGCTTCCGTAAGCAATTTGTAGAGGTGACAGGACATTGGCGGTATCGTCGAATATTTTTAGGAACTGAAAAACCTCATGCGGGTTAATATAGATAACATTTTATGTAATCGTCTTTATTATTTAACTGGGAGCAGCTCATGAAAGATAGTAACGGTCGTGGCGTTATCCGAATTGGAGATGCAACATCTCATGGTGGAAAAGTGATCTCGGCGTGCAGCGATTTTAAAGCTTTAGGAAAACCTATTGCTGTCAGTGGTGACATGACACAATGCCCAAAATGCAAGGGAAACTTTCCGATCGAGGTTTCATTCAGTGATAGACGTCATAAGGGAAAGATGGTCGCATACGATGGCGACAAAGCTGTTTGCGGGGCATCTTTAATTTCTTCGCTATAATTTTAAATATTTTTAATAATATTTTTGATTAAAAATAATCCCTCTCTAGTTTTCTGATTTAGATAAAATTAAATCGCTTCCGATGACGCTTCAAATAAGATAAATTTCCCTGACTTAACGGTTGTATTTGCGTGAATCGATCTAGACCAAAAATTACCCCATCCTTGCTACTGAGCAAGGGAGATACCTGTAACGCGCCCGTCTCCGAAAACGAGATAAGCCCCTGATCAAACAATCTATCAATATGCGGCGCCAACAAAAGCCCATTTTCAACATCCAAACGCTCAGCATTGTTGGAAAGTGCCCAAGCATTAATATGCGACGCCACCATCAAATTGACGTTTTGCAAACCAGTCAGCGCACATTGACCGCCCCACCTTTTGATGACATCAGCCCTGAACTTGCCCTGCCCAATGCGGGACATCACCAGCGCTTCGCGTGTCGTTGCAGAGATCTTCGCAGAGTCGGGCGCCCCTGAGCTAATGAATGCTTCTTCGCAGCGAGCCAGCTGGTTGACCGCTTCGAGAAGATACATGCCTGCATCCGCCGGCAGGTGCGCCATGTAAATCTGGTTCAGCGTCGCCTGGTTACTGAATAATGACGGCGCACTACGATTGTTAAATCTTGCCATGAACTCCGTGGCGATTTCGTCGCGATGAACCTTGCGGTCGATCTCGACAATTTGAACATCGACGCGATTACCGATGACATCCCATTGTTGGAACGCGCGGGACATTGGGCGCGCCTCGGTGTACGAGTCGTCGTCGGCGATGGCCAGGAAGCTGATTCGCTGGTCATAGCAGCAGAAAATGATATCGCCCTGCTTGACCTTGCCAACATTGTCCCAATAAAGCCGCGTAACTTCGTTCCCAACTTTGCTCACGGAGCTTTTAGGCGCCCACAGAAAATGCTGGTCAATGACTGTCTTGTGAGTGCCGCCAATATTGACCCAATAAAATTCCATGTAACTCCCGAATGCGATGCTTAGTTATCAATTGATTTAAGGCATCACTTTACCATTTATTGATGAATTCGCTTATTTATTAAGCGAACCCATCTATTGATGGCCAATCTCGGTGGGGAGAAATTTTTCAGGACATAAAAAAAGGCGCTCAACAGAGCGCCTTCGATGTCACAGCTTTGCGGACTTACACGTCAATATTCCCCGCCCGTAACGCATTATTCTCAATAAACGCCCGCCGCGGCTCCACATCATCCCCCATCAAGGTGGTGAAGATCTGATCCGCAGCGATCGCATCCTCAATCTGCACCTTCAACAACCGGCGCACGGTCGGATCCATCGTAGTCTCCCACAGCTGATCCGGATTCATCTCGCCCAGACCTTTGTAGCGCTGCTTGGACACCACCCGTTCTGCCTCGTCGCGCAGCCAGCCCATCGCCTGGTGGAAGTCGGTGACGGCCGATTCCTTGGTACGCTCGCCTTCGCCGCGGCGCACGTAGGCGCCTTCGCCCAGCAGGCCGGTGAAGGTGGCGGCGGCGTCGGCCAACACGCGGTAGTCGGCGCTCTGGACGAAGTCGGCGTCGATGGCGCTCACTTTCACGTTACCGTGGTGCATGCGTTCGATCCACAGCATGTGCTTCTCGGACAGTTCGTCCGAGCGCACCGTGACCTTGATCGCGATGTCGTTGATGTTGTCCTGCAGCGCACGGGCCGAGACTTCGGCCAGTTCCAGCGTGTCCAGGTTCAGGGTCACGCCGGTCATGATGGCGGTCAGCGCGGCGCGGTCGATCACGCGTGTCAGGCGCGTCATGATGACGTTGGCCAGGTTGAACTGGCGTACCAGTTCGGCCAGCGGTTCGCCGACGATCGGGTTGGCGCCTTCGCGCGGGGTGAGGGCGGCGGTGTTGAGGGCCACGTTCATCATGTACGTCGCTTCTTCGGCGTCGTCTTTCAGGTAGCGCTCGTCGCGGCCGGCTTTGACCTTGTACAGCGGCGGTTGCGCGATGTAGATGTGGCCGCGTTCGACCAGTTGCGGCATCTGGCGGTAGAACAGTGTCAGCAGCAGGGTGCGGATGTGGGCGCCGTCGACGTCCGCATCGGTCATGATGATGATGCGGTGGTAGCGCAGTTTTTCGACGTTGAATTCATCGGGGCCGATCGACGTGCCCAGCGTGGCGATCAGGGTGGTGATCTGCTCGGAGGACAGCATTTTTTCGAAGCGCGCTTTTTCCACGTTCAGCACCTTGCCGCGCAGCGGCAAAATGGCCTGGAATTTGCGGTCGCGGCCTTGCTTGGCCGAGCCGCCTGCGGAGTCACCCTCGACGATGTACAGTTCGGACAGGGCCGGGTCTTTTTCCTGGCAGTCGGCCAGCTTGGCCGACAGGCCCAGGCCGTCCATCACGCCCTTGCGGCGGGTGAGGTCGCGGGCCTTGCGGGCCGCTTCGCGCGCGCGCGCTGCTTCCACGATCTTGCCGCAGATGATCTTGGCGTCGTTCGGTTTTTCCTGCAGGTAGTCGGCCAGGGTTTTGGCGACGATTTCTTCGACCGGGCCGCGCACTTCGGACGACACCAGCTTGTCCTTGGTCTGCGACGAGAACTTCGGTTCCGGCACTTTCACGGACAGCACGCAGGTCAGGCCTTCGCGCATGTCGTCGCCGGAGATTTCCACTTTCGCCTTTTTGGCGAACTCGTGTTCTTCGATGTACTTGTTGATGACGCGGGTCATCGCCGCGCGCAGGCCGGTCAGGTGGGTGCCGCCGTCGCGCTGCGGAATGTTATTGGTGAAGCACAGTACCTGTTCATTGTAGGCATCGTTCCACTGCATCGACACGTCCACCGAGATATTGGTGTTCTGGTCGGACATGCGCTCGCCGGTGGCCTGGAACACGGTCGGGTGCAGCACGGTCTTGGCCTTGTTGATGTATTCCACGAAGCCACGGGTGCCGCCTTCGAAGGCGAAGATGTCTTCCTTGCCGGTGCGCTGGTCGGAGAGGCGAATGTTGACGCCGTTATTCAGGAACGACAGTTCGCGGATACGCTTGGCCAGGATTTCGTAGTGGAATTCCACGTTGCCGAAAATGGTTTCGTCGGCCCAGAAGTGGACGTCGGTACCGCGCTTGTCGGTTTCGCCGATGACTTTAATCGGCGAGACGGCCACGCCGTCGCGCATTTCCAGTTCGCGGTCCACCGGCACGCCACGGGCAAATTCCATGAAGTGGACTTTGCCGTCGCGGCGGATGGTCAGTTTCAGGGTTTTCGACAGCGCGTTCACGCACGAGACGCCCACGCCGTGCAGGCCGCCCGAAACTTTATACGAGTTCTGGTCGAACTTGCCGCCGGCGTGCAGTTCGGTCATGACGATTTCGGCCGCCGAACGTTTCGGGTCGTGCTTGTCGTCCATTTTCAGGCCGGTCGGTACGCCGCGGCCGTTGTCGGTGATCGAGATCGAGTTGTCCGCGTGAATGGTCACGTGGATCTCGGTGCAGTAGCCGGCCAGCGATTCGTCGATCGAGTTGTCCAGCACTTCGAATACCAGGTGGTGCAGGCCGGTGCCGTCCGAAGTGTCGCCGATGTACATGCCGGGACGCTTGCGGACCGCTTCCAGGCCTTCAAGGATCTGGATGGAGGCGGCGCCGTATTCTTCGACTTTGGCCGGTACTGGTGCTGGAATCTCTTCTGGAATAGCGGACATTGACTGCTTTCTCTATGTAACGTGTTACTGGGGCTGCGGTGTCGTTTCCGTGTTGGGCGGGAATCCGGGAACATTGGATTCCCGCCTGCGCGGCGGTCCGCCGCTGCGGAATGACGGGGCTACTGCTGCTGGTACTTGCTGAGGCTTAGATACGCATCGGCATGACAACGTATTTGAAATCGGTGTTGTCGGGGATCGAGATCAGCGCCGACGAGTTCGAATCACCAAGGGCGACGTTGATCTGGTCGCACTTGAGGTTGTTGAGCACGTCGAGCAGGTAAGTAACGTTGAAACCGATATCGACACTGTCGCCGCCGTAGTCGATTTCCAGTTCTTCCACTGCTTCTTCCTGGTCGGCATTGGTGGAGCTGATCTTCATCACGCCCGGGCTGATGATGCAGCGCACGCCCTTGAATTTATCGCTGGTCATGATGGCGGCGCGCTGCAGCGAGCGCAGCAGTTCATCGCGGCCGATCGTGAATTCGTTGGTATAACCCTTCGGGATCACGCGCGTGTAGTCCGGGAACTTGCCTTCCACCAGCTTGGAGATCAGCTCGATGTCGGCAAAGGTCAGCTTGACCTGGTTGCCGGCGATGTCGAGCTGGACGGTTTCGTCGTTCTCTTCCAGCAGGCGCTGCAGTTCGATGATGGTCTTGCGCGGGATGATCACTTCCTGGCGTGCAAAAGTCTGCTCGGTGGCGACCTGGCAGAAAGCCAGGCGGTGACCGTCGGTAGCGACCGCGATCACGTTGTTGCCGTCCAGGACCAGCAGCAGGCCGTTCAGGTAGTAACGGATGTCTTGCTGGGCCATCGAGAAGTGCACCATGTTAAACAGGTGCTTCAGGGTTTTTTGCGGCAGGGTCACATTGGCGCTGTAGGTCTCGGCCTGTTGCACGGTCGGGAACTCTTCGGCGGCCAGCGTTTGCAGGGCGAAGCGCGATTTGCCGCTTTGCACGGTCAGGCGCTTGTTCAGCAAGGTCATCGTGACGTCGCCGGATTCGGGCAGGGCGCGCAAAATGTCGAGCAGCTTGCGGGCGGCCACGGTGGTGCCGGCCACTTCAGCGCCGGAACCGATGGCAGCGTTGGTGGTGATTTGGACTTCCGTGTCGGTGGACAGGAAGGAAACGTTCTCGCCGTCTTTGCGGATGAGGATATTGGCCAGAATCGGCATAGTGTGCCGACGCTCGACAATACCACTCACGATCTGCAGTGGCCGGAGAAGCGTGTCTCGGGTGGTTTTGACCAATTGCATAGATTATCCTCAGTAGTAAAGATGTAATTTTTTATAAGGTTGGCAGTGCGCCGGTTGCTGGAATCATAATGGCAAACCGGTCGCTCCGCCACTCTGCCTGCATCAGCCTTTCAAGGTCTGCTCGAGCACGTGCAGCTCGTGGTTGCATTCCGGATTCTTGGTACGGTCCAGCGCGATTTTTCGCACCGCGTGCAGCACGGTGGTGTGATCGCGGCCGCCGAACAGTTCGCCAATTTCCGGCAAGCTTTTTTGCGTCAGTTCCTTGGCCAGGTACATGGCGATCTGGCGCGGCCGGGCGATATTGGCCGGGCGGCGCTTGGAATACATGTCCGCGACCTTGATATTGAAGAAGTCGGCCACGGTCTTCTGGATGTTTTCCACCGAAATCTGGCGGTTTTGCACCGACAGCAAATCTTTCAGTGCTTCCTTCACCACGTCGATGGTGATGTCCTTGCCGTGGAAACGCGAGTACGCCAGGATCTTGCGCAGTGCGCCTTCGAGCTCGCGCACGTTCGAGCGCAAGTGCTTGGCGACGAAAAACGCCACATCGTCCGAGAAGGTTACGCCTTCCTGTTTTGCCTTCTTCAACAGAATCGCCACCCGCATTTCCAGCTCCGGCGGCTCGATCGCCACCGTCAGGCCGGAATCGAAACGCGAAATCAGGCGGTCGTCCATGCCCGTGATTTCTTTCGGATACGTGTCGGACGTGATGATGATCTGCTTCTTGGCTGCGATCAGCGCTTCGAACGCGTAGAAGAATTCTTCCTGCGTGCGGCTTTTGCCGCCGAAGAATTGAATATCATCGATTAGCAGCATGTCCAGCGAGTGGTAGTAATGCTTGAAATCGTCGAAACCCTTGCGTTGGTAAGCGGTCACTACGTCGCGAACGTACTGTTCCGCGTGGATGTAGCGGATCTTCGCGCCGGGCTGGTCGGCCATCACCTGGTTGCCGATGGCGTGAATCAAGTGAGTTTTACCGAGGCCCACGCCGCCGTAGAAGAACAGCGGGTTGTACGACACGCCCGGGTTGTTGGCCACCTGGATCGCTGCGGCGCGCGCCAGCTGGTTGGCCTTACCGGTGACAAAACTGTCGAACGTCAGGTCGGTGTTGATGCGGCTTTGCTCGCGGCGCGGCGGGGCGCTGGCCGGCAGTTCCGGCACCGATGGCACCGGGTCGTGCAGGGACGAGGCCGAGGCCGTGGCCATGCGCGAGCCGCCGGTGGGCACGCCGCCGTTGTGGTCGGGCACGGGCGCCACCGTGGTCGCTGCTTTTTTGGGCGCGGACAGGCGCGGATCGAGGATGAACTGCACCTCGGTCGGCTGTTCCCAGTACTGGCTGGCCAGCGCGGTAATGCGGCTGGCGAACTGGGTTTTCACCCAGTCGAGCTTGAACCGGTTGGGCGCGGCCACGCGCAATTTTCCCGCCTCGTAATCGATGGGGATAAGCGGCTTGATCCAGGCACTGAATTGTTGCGGCGTCAGCTCCAGCTCTAGCTGGGCGGAGCAGGTCTGCCAGAAATTTTCCATGAAATCGACTGTCGTTTCTTACTGTATGCAGCGTGTGTGCAGTAAGAGCGTCGTGACAAAAACAACGGTGGTTTCTTACTGCGTATTCTGCGGATAAAGGTGTGGGCAACTTCGAAGTTTTTCACACGTAACGCGCTATTCTACTCTCGTCCGCACAAGTTATCCACAGGCGCGATGCGTTTTTCGCGTTTGCGAACCTGCCGTCGCGGCCAAAGTCCGCCGTCAGTTGTTGACAAGGGGGATCAAAATGCTGATAATTCAGGGTTCCCCGCCCGTATTCCGTGTTTATTCACTTGAACGTCAATATGGAGTAAGCGTGGATTATTGCGGGCGATGAGATGGACCCAGCTTGTGCCGTAGCGTTGGCATGGGTGCGCGAAGTGTCATTGGCACCAAAAACTGACGGGCTGTCATACCCGATTTTGCATTTTTTTCTGCTTTAAGCGAGACCAACATGAAACGTACTTACCAACCATCCGTTGTGCGCCGTAAGCGCACCCACGGCTTCCGCGCACGCATGGCTACCCGTGGCGGCCGCCAAGTGCTGAACGCGCGTCGCGCCAAAGGCCGCAAGCGTCTGGCTGTATAAGCCAGACGCTTGTTAGCTGATCGCGTGGAAAGCTGTATTTCAAGCGGCTCGACAGGCGAAGGTTCACACGACTTCGCGCGCGTTCGGCGTATCGTTAAAACGGATGAATTTTCATCCGTTTTTCGTTTGCGCCCTACACAAAAAAGCGCGCACTTCGTGCTCTACACCTGTCCGAACAACCTGCCGCATGCGCGGCTGGGCGTCGTGGCGGCCAAGCGCTTCGCGCCGCGCGCTGTCACCCGCAACACCATCAAGCGCATTACACGCGAGCTGTTCCGTACTACCGGTTTGCCCGCCATCGATTGCGTGGTGCGCTTGTCGCGTCCGGTCAATAGCAAGGATGGGCCGGCCACCACCGCCAAGCTCAAGGCCGAGCTGCGCGTGGAGCTGACGCGGCTGTTCTCGGCGCAAGCCCGGATCGGCCGGCCGCCAGCAGTGGCCGCATCGCCCGGTGCAGCGCAGGCCTTGCCTTCGGCAACGCCGCCCCCACCTTAGCCCACCATGACCCGTCTGCTTCGTTTCCTGCTGCGCGCTTACCAGTTGGCCATCAGTCCACTGCTGGGGCCCCGTTGCCGCTTTTACCCGAGTTGCTCGAGTTACGCGATGGAAGCGCTGCAGATGCACGGCGCCGCCAGGGGCAGCCTGCTGGCTGCCAAGCGCGTGTGCCGCTGTCATCCCTGGAACGAGGGTGGCTTCGATCCGGTGCCACCGCCGGCCGACCCGAAATCTTCTTCATCGACCGCTTGCGGTTGCAACCACTCCTGATAAGTACCTAATGGATATCAATAAACGTACCATTTTGTGGATCGTCTTCGCCGTGTCACTGGTCGTTCTGTGGAACAACTGGATGGTGTCGACCGGCCAGCCGTCCATGTTCGCACCGCAACCGCCGGCCAAGACCGCGCCGGTTGCCGACGCCAAGAAATCCGAGTCTGCCACCGCCGCCGCCACTGCGGGCGCCTTGCCCGGCGCTGCCGCAGCGGCAGCTGTCGAAGGCGCCGCTGCGCCATTCAAGAGCGAGCTCATCACCATCACCACCGACGTGGTCCGTGCCGACATCGACACCCAGGGTGGCGTGATCCGTCGCCTGGAACTGCTGAACTACAAAGAGAACAGCCATCCAGGCTGGTTCAACGGCTGCTTTGGCTGGTTCAAATGGTGTCAGCCTGGTGACAACGGCAAGAACGTCGTGCTGTTCGACATCGACTCGAGCACCAACAAGACCTACCTGGGCCAGACCGGCTTGATCAATGCCCCGGGTGCGCCTAACCACACCAGCCCGTTCGTCGCCAAGCCCGGCGCGCGCATGCTCAACGACGGCAACCAGGTGCAACTGGTGCTGGAATCGGAATCGGGCGGCGTCAAGCTGACCAAGACCTTCACCTTCAAGCGCGGCGATTACGTCGTCGACGTGCGACACGACGTCACCAACACCGGTACCGCGCCTGTCAATCCGACCCTGTACATGCGTTTGGTCCACGACGGCAACAAGCCGGCCACCGATTCGTTCTTCAGCAGCAGCTACACCGGCCCGACCATGTACACGGCCGAGAACAAGTACGAAAAGCTGAAATTCGACACGCTGGAAAAAGAAGCCAAGGAAGCCGAGAAGACCGGCAAGCCGATGGTGCAAGACCACGTGACCCACGCCGACAACGGCTGGATCGCCATTTCGCAGCACTTCTTCGTCTCGGCGTTCATCCCGCAAGACAAGCAGATGCACGAGATCGCCACCGAGAAGATCAGCACCAACCTGTACGGCATCGGCGTCAAGCAGCCGCTCGGTACCCTGGCGCCAGGCGCCACCATCAGCAATAACGCGCGCCTGTACTCGGGCCCGCAGATCTCGAAACTGCTGGAACCGGTCTCGCCAGGCCTGGAACTGGTCA
The DNA here is from genome assembly GCF_001421905.1 of Duganella sp. Leaf61. Classification (NCBI taxonomy): domain Bacteria; kingdom Pseudomonadati; phylum Pseudomonadota; class Betaproteobacteria; order Burkholderiales; family Oxalobacteraceae; genus Duganella; species Duganella sp. Leaf61. Next base: position 16,439 of record NZ_LMLM01000009.1, on the reverse strand, counting down.
AGGACTACGGCTGGCTGGCCATCATCGCCAAGCCGATGTTCTGGGTCATGGAACACATCCACGCCGTGCTCGGCAACTGGGGCTGGACCATCATCGCCTTTACCATCCTGATCAAGCTGCTGTTCTTCCCGCTGTCCGCAGCCGGTTACAAGAGCATGGCCAAGATCAAGCTGGTTACGCCGAAAATCCAGGCCATTCGCGAGCGTTACAAGGGTGACCCGGCCAAGATGAACCAGGCCACCATGGAGCTGTACAAGACCGAGAAGATCAACCCGCTGGGCGGCTGCCTGCCGATCCTGATCCAGATGCCGGTGTTCATTTCGCTGTACTACGTGCTGCAAGCGGCCGTGGAAGTGCGCGGCGCGCCGTGGATCGGCTGGATCACCGACCTGTCGCAACATGACCCGTTCGGCATCCTGCCGGTGCTGTACGCGATTTCGATGTTCATCACCACCAAGCTGAACCCGGCGCCTGCCGATCCGATGCAAGCGAAGATCATGCTGTTCATGCCGCTGGTGTTCTCGGTGATGTTCTTCGTGTTCCCGTCCGGCCTGGTGCTGTACTGGGTGGTGAATAACGTGCTGTCGATTGCCCAGCAGTGGGTAATCACCAAGAAGTATTCGGTGCCGGAACCTGCCAAGGCTTAACTTCCGTCACCTGGAAAAACCCGCGTTGATCGCGGGTTTTTTTTAATCCTCTACAATTGAGACCATGAACCTCGACTCTTCCCCCATCGCCGCCATCGCCACCGCACCGGGACGCGGCGGCATCGGCGTGGTGCGCGCCTCCGGCAAGAACCTGCAACCGCTGATCGCCGCGCTGTTCGGCGCCACCACCTTGCAGCCGCGCCACGCCACCTATATCCCGTTCAAGCAGGCTGACGGCGCCATCATCGACCAGGGCATCGCCATCTGGTTCCGTGGCCCGAACTCGTACACGGGGGAAGACGTGCTGGAGCTGCAAGGCCACGGCGGCCCCATCGTGCTGCAGATGCTGCTCGCGCGCGTGCTTGAAGCGGGCGCCGAACTGGGCCTGCGCCTGGCCGAGCCCGGCGAATTCACGCGCCGCGCCTACCTCAACGACAAGCTCGACCTGGCGCAGGCCGAGGCCGTGGCCGACCTGATCGACGCTTCCACCGAAGCGGCCGCCAAGTCGGCGTCGCAGTCGCTGTCGGGCGCGTTCTCGCGCACGGTCAACGACCTGGTCGGCGGCGTCACCAACCTGCGCATGCTGGTGGAAGCCACGCTGGACTTCCCCGAAGAAGAAATCGATTTTCTCGAAAAATCGGATGCGCGCGGCCAGCTGGCCGGCATCGTCACCGCCCTGGAAACCGTGTTCCGCCAGGCCGCCCAAGGTGCGCTGCTGCGCGAGGGCTTGAACGTGGTGCTGGTCGGCCAGCCCAACGTCGGCAAGTCTTCGCTGTTGAACGCGCTGGCCGGCAACGAGGTCGCCATTGTCACTCCGATCGCCGGCACCACGCGCGACAAGGTGACCGAAACCATCCAGATCGAGGGCATTCCGCTCAACATCATCGACACGGCCGGCATCCGCAACGACGACGAGGCGGTGGACGTGGTCGAGCGCATCGGCATCGAGCGTACCTGGGGCGAAGTGGGCAAGGCCGATGTAATTCTGCATTTACTGGACGCCGCGCATGGCCCCACCCGCGCCGACGAAGATATCGTCGCGGCCTTCCCGGAAGGCGTGCCGGTGCTGCGCATCTGGAACAAGATCGATTTATCGGGCCACAAGCCGGGCGCGGACGTGATGCCAGACGCCACCCATGTGTACCTGTCGGCCAACGAAAAAACCGGCATCGACCTGCTGCGCGCCGAACTGCTGCGCATCGCCGGCTGGCAGCAGACCGGGGAGTCGCTGTACCTGGCGCGCGAACGCCACCTGATCGCCCTGAAAAACGCCGGCGCCCACCTGGCCCGCGCCGGCGAACACGCGGCCCAGAACGACCAGTCGCTCGACCTGTTTGCCGAAGAACTGCGTCTGGCGCAGGTGCAACTGTCGAGCATCACCGGCGAATTCTCGTCCGATGATTTGCTGGGGGTGATTTTTGGGCGGTTCTGTATCGGGAAGTAAAATCAATACGGCGCGCCGTTGATCCCCAGCCGCACTTGCCACACTGCGCCGGCGCCGGTTATGAACAGGGTTTTGCCGTCAGGCCCGCCAAATGCCGCGTTGGTCACGTTGGCATCGACGTGGATGGTGGCGATTTGCTTGCCGGCCGGGGTGAACACGCGCAAGCGTTGATCGGCGTGTTCGGTTACATAGAGATTGCCCTGGCAGTCCACGGCCATGCCATCAGGGATGCCCAGTCCTTTGACAAGGTCGCGTCCCTGTTGCGGCTTGCCGTTGACAATCGGGTACGCGCGCAGCACGCCCTGTTTGCCTTCCATGCCGTTCACGTACAGCACGTCGCCGGCGGGTGACAGCGAGACGCCGTTCGGATTGACCAGGCCATCTTCCACCACCGTCACCGCGCCATCGGGGGCCACGCGATACACGCGGGTTTTATCCTGGCCGCCCGGTGCGGCGTCGCGCTGGAAGGCGGGGTCGCTGAAGTAGATGGTGCCGTCGGCGGCGATCGCCAGGTCGTTGGGGGAATTGAAAACCTGGCCCTGGTATTTGCCGGCCACGTCGCTGCGCTTGCCGTCCAGGGTGAAGCGCGACACGCTTTTGTACTTGTGGGTACCGGCCACGATATTGCCCTGGCCATCCACCGCCAGGCCGTTGCTGCCGCTGTCAGCAATCGCGGTGCTGACCTTGCCGCTGGCGTCGAGCTTGAGAATGCGCGACGGGAAGCCGGGACCGAACGTGAAATGCGAGAAGTACAGCGCATCGCCAATCCACACCGGCCCTTCGTACAGCCCCTGGCCCGGGCCGCTTACGTTGGCAGCCTGGACGCGTGTGGCAGTCAACTCGCCGGTAGGCGCGGTGCCCTGGCAAGTGGCCGGTGCGGCCATGGCGGCAGAGGTCGAGAGAGCTGTGGCAAGGCTGAGGATGAGATAGCGTAATTTCATGGGCATGATCCTGTTGTAGTACGTTGGCAACTATCATTTCCAACGTTTTCATTAAAAAATTTTTCTTTCCTATGAGAGTGGCAATTTTGACCCCGTGCGGCCAATTTTTGCCCTGGCGGCCTGTATAACCGCCGCCACTATCCTGCTATGATTTACCGGTCGCACTCTGCCTGAATTTGCATCACCTTGCGCATTATCATAGGTGGAAATATTCCACTAAAGTAATCTTGCTAGCCTGAGCACTGCCTGATTGGGAGGGATCGTGGAACCGACACAAGACAGCGTACCGGACGACGGCACGGGTGCCAGCGCCACCGCGTCAGCGCCTCAAGCAGCGCTGCGCACGCGGCAAGCTTTGCCGCCCAAGGGCGCGTGCTGGTATTGCGACAGGCCGCTCGACAATGTGCGCCGCTTCTGCGACAAGGAGTGCGCCGACGCCTTCGACGAAGAAAAGGAATTTACGCGCTGAGCTTGCCCTTTGCTCCTTCCAGCACCGCCAGCGCCCCTTCGAAATCGAACTGGTGCGCCGCTTCCGTTACCTCCTGAAATACTTCCACGCCCAGCCCGGCCGCCAGCACACTGGCCGAACGCTCCAGCACGTCGATGGCGGCGCCGTCGCCTTCCTCCAGCAGCCGCGCCAGGTGTTGCACCAGCATGCCGGTTTCGGGCGCGCCGCCGGCAGCTATGGCGCTCGCAGCCGCTACTGCAGGCGCGGCAGGCGCCGCTTCCAGTTCCGCATCGATGGCCACCATCAGCGCGCGCAGCGCCTGTTCCAGTTGCACCAGCGGGCCGATGCATTGCGTGGGAGGGCCGGCAAACAGCGGTTCGAGCGCCATCGACAGCAGGTAAAGTTGTTGCGCGCCGATCATGCCGGCCGCGCCCTTGAGGGTGTGGACGGTGCGCTGGGCCGAGACGGCGTCGCCGGCGAGCAGCTCGTTGCGGGCTTGCTCGGCGCTGTCCTGGTAGCGTTGGCGGAACCGGCGCAGGATTTGCCGGTACAGGTCGTGGTCGCCCATCAGTTGCTGCAGGCCAGTCTCGACCTCCAGTACCGTGCCTGCGGGAAGGTTGGTGGTTGACATATCAGCGGGTGGTAAAAGACCAGTCCTGCGCCACCGCCATGCCGTGCACCGCGCCGCGGAAGCTGACATCGTAGGTCGTGTTGCCACGCAGTACAGTGAGCGGCACGATGGCAGCTACCGTGCTACCGGTGGCTGCATCGCTGGCGTGGCTGAGCAGGCGGGTGGTCAGCACCGCGCCGCCGCGCGGGGCCACAGTAAAGCTCTGCACGGTCAGGTTGCCAGAACGTCCACTGTCGGCATGAACGCTGATCGGATAGCCGACCTCGTTCTGGTCGGGCACGGGATCAGGCTCTTCCCGGTCGCTGAAGAAATTGGTGGGCACGGCGGTCTGGCCGGCAACCGGATAGACGGCGATCTTGCCCGCACCCAGGCCCGAGCCCAGGCCATTGTTAGCGGCCACGTCAGCTGTGAAATACGTGTAGGTCCCGTTGGCGGTCACCGCGCCGGTGCCGATTTCCTTGAACACAGGCTCGAAGATCACAAAGCGGTGATAAATGGCCGCAATCAGTTCTTCCGCGTGATAATGGCCCGAGGTATTGCTGGCGGCCGAGATGACTTCGCCAATAGCCCAGCGACCGCCGAGCGTGTAGCCGGCCGCCGCCAGGCGGTTGGTGAGCTTGATGCCGGTAAACCCGGACTGGCCGGTGGCCTGGTCGTGCGAGATGGTGTTATTAAGGCGCAGATATTGCGAATGTCCGAGTGCCGCTGTGTCGATGGTGGTATTACGCGTCAGCTCGGACAGTCCCAGCATTGCGCGCCGGTAGTTGAACCAGTTGAAGCCGTCGGTAGCGGTATTCCCCGTGAGCGCAGGGGCGTTGGAGGGAACCGTGGGCGTGGTCGGGGTGCCGGTCTGATCGGGCGGGGCGGTCACGACCGCGCCGGGGGCGCTGCTCTCGCCACCGCCGCCGCCACCGCAGCCCGCCAGCAGCGCGGCAAACACGGCTGCCGCCAGCAGGGTGGGGGATGCAGGCAACGACGGGCGACGGATGGTACGCATGGCTTCTACTCCTGAAGTAGGTCCGTTCGATGCGGACCTTGACCGACGATTCTAAGCCAGATTTCCCACGTGAAGCACGCAATTGGCGCGTGCAGTGAATGCCAGCCCGCGTGCCGGGTGCCTGACCTGGTAACGACAATGGTAAGCTTGCGCCTGACCCGCCGCTTGCCGGCATTTTCGGATTGCCAGTTGAAACCTACTAACCAGGCGCGCATGCGCCGCGCCAAATTTGCCCTGCCCAGCATGGTGACCCTGATGTCGATCGCCTGCGGCTTCGGCAGCATCGTCATTTCCGTCGATAACGCCCTGGTGGGCGACCCGTCCGATTACTGGCTGGCGGCCGTGCTGCTGGTGCTGGCCGGCGTGTTCGACGCGCTTGACGGCTTCGTGGCGCGCGCCACCAATACCCAGTCCGAGTTCGGCATGCAGCTCGACTCGATCGCCGACGTGATGAACTTCGGCTGCGCGCCGGGGCTGTTGCTGTACTGCTACGGCTTCGTGCACGTGGGCCTGGACTCGGAAACCCTGCTGCGCGCCGGCGGCATCGCCAGCTTCTTCTTTGTCGCGTGCGGGGCCTTGCGGCTGGCGCGCTTCAATGTCAGCGTGGGCCGTACCGATCCGCGCTATTTCGTCGGCATGCCGATCACCGCCGGCGCTGCTTGCGTGGCGGCCGTGGTGGTGGCTTGGCCCGAGCGGCCGACGACCATGCTGCACGCGGCGGGGATCGTGGCGCTGCTGTTCGTGGTGGGCAGTCTGATGGTGTCCACGGTGCGCTTCCCGAGCTCGAAGCAGAAAATGAGCGCGGGCCTGATCGTGGCGTTGCTGATCAACGTGGGCTTGCTGGTGTGGTTGAAGGCCAGTTATTTCGTGCTGTTCTTCCTGGTGTACATCGTCGGCACGCTGGCGCTCAACCTGGCGTGGCGCACCGGCTGGACCGGTATCGCGCCGCCGGTCATCTACCAGGACGAGGACGTGCTGTAGACCTCGATAACCTGCGGCGCGTCCTTTAACTCAAGCGACCTCGTGCCCGCGCGCGGCACGCAGGATCTCGAACCACTGCGTGCGCGACAGGCTGAACTGCGTGGCCTGCACTGCTTCGGCGATGGCGGCAATGCGGCCCGAGCCGGTGAGGCCGATCGGGCGGCACGGCAGCTGCATGATCCACGCGAACACCACGCTGGAAAACGGCTGTTGCAGCGCATCGGCCACTTCGGCAATCTTGGCGCGCACGCGCTGCGCGGCCGGCTCGTCGCTGCTGAACAGACGGCCGCCAGCCAATGGCGACCAGATCATCGGCGCCACGCCCAGGTCTTGCAAACCATCGAAAGTTTCATCGAACATCGGCGCCAGGCACAGCGGCGAAAACTCGACCTGGTTGGTGGCCAGCGCAATGCGGCGGTTGAGCGACTCGAACTGGTGGCGGCTGAAGTTGGATACGCCAAAATGCCTGACCTTGCCATCCTGGCGCAGCCGCGCAAACGCGCCGGCGATCTCGTCAAAATCCATGAGCGGGTCGGGGCGGTGGATCAGCAGCAGGTCGAGGTGGTCGGTGCCCAGCTGGCGCAGCGAGTGCTCGGCCGAGGCGATGATGTGGCTGGCGCTGGTGTCATAGTGCTGAATGGTGTGATCCGGGCGGGCCGGGCTGATCAGCTTGATGCCGCACTTGCTCACCAGTTGCATCTGGTCGCGCAGCGACGGTTTGATGGCCAGCGCTTCACCGAAGGTGGCCTCGACCTCGTAGCCGCCGTAGATGTCGGCGTGGTCGAAGCTGGTTACGCCCAGGTCCAGGCATTGTTCGATCAGGGTCAGGCGCTGCTGCGGCGACATGCCCCATTCATTCATGCGCCACATGCCGGCCACGATGCGCGACAGGGACAGACCGTTGGGGCTGGTGGTGATGGCAGGACAGGTGTGGCTCATAAAGTCTTTCCAATAGATGCATAAAAAAGCCCGCTTGCGCGGGCTGTACGGTGCTAAGCGACGATTACTTCATCCACAGGCGGATCGAATCCCAGGCGCGGCCGAAGATCGACGCTTCTTCCACGGTTTCCAGCGCGACCACCGGCAAGTCCAGCAGCGGCTTGCCATCGACCATCATCTTCAGCGAACCGACGCGGCTGTTCTGCGCCAGCGGCGCGACCAGCGGGTCTTTGCGCTCGAGCACAGGTTTGAGCTTGGCTGCGACGCCCTTCGGCACCGTGACCAGCACGTCGTTGGTGAAGCCGATCTTGACTTCGCTCTTCGAGCCTTTCCAGATTTCCGGCGTGGCAATCGCCTGGCCTTTCGAGTACAGCTTGACGGTATCGAAGTTCTGGAAGCCCCAGTTGAGCAGCTTCTGGCTCTCTTGCGTGCGGGTGGAATCGGAGTTGGTGCCCAGCACCACGGTGATCAGGCGGCGTTCGCCGGTGCCGTTCGGACGGCGCGCCGAGGCGATCATGCAATAGCCGGCCGCTTCGGTGTGGCCCGTCTTCATACCGTCCACGGTCGGGTCCAGCCACAGCAGGCGGTTGCGGTTCTGCTGGGTGATCTTGTTGTACGTAAAACTCTTGACCGAATCGATCTTGTAGAACTCGGGGAAGTCGAGGATCACGCGCTTGGCCAGCACCGACAGGTCTTGCGCGGTGGAGTAATTGTCCGGGCTTGGCAGACCGTGCGGGTTGGCAAAGCGGGTGGACTTGAGGCCCATGCGCTCGGCTTCCTTGTTCATCATCACTACGAAAGCGGACTCGTCGCCGGCGACTGCTTCGGCCAGCGCCACGGCAGCATCGTTACCCGATTGAATCATCAAACCGTGCAGCAGGTCGCTGATGCTGACCGGCGTGGCCGGATCGATGAACATCTTCGAGCTGCTCGAATCGACCTTCCAGGCGCGGGTGGACACGTTGACCATCTGGTTCAGCGTGACTTTCTTGTCGCGCAGCGCGCCAAAGACCACGTACGCGGTCATGATCTTGGTAAGCGAAGCGGGTTCGATGCGCAGGTTCGGGTCTTGCGAGGCGATGATCTGGCCGCTGGTCGCGTCCAGCAACAGCCACGATTTGGCGGCAATGGTCGGTGGCGGCAGGGTTTGGGCCACAGCGGCGGACAGCATCAGCACACTGGTGGCCAGTGCCGCGATAAATTTTTTCATGGGCGTGTTCGGTGTAGAGTTAAAAAAAGCAGCGGACATTATAAAAGCTTAGTCCGCCGTGGTTCCGTCCGTTTCCAAGTCGGCAACATCGCCAGGGCGGCGCCACAGCTGGGTGACCCAGCCCTTGATATGGTGCAGCTTGCGGTGGAAGAAATGGTCGGCGCCGGGTATCACCAGCACCGGGATATCTTGCGGACGCACCCATTCGAGCACATCTACCAGCGGAATCGTGTCGTCGTTTTCGCCGTGAATCAGGATGGTGTCTGCCGGAATGTCGGCCATCTGCCATTTCTTGGCGGCAGCGCCGACCAGTACCAGGCGCTCGGCCGGCGTGCCGGCAGCTGCCAGGCGCTGGCCCAGCTGCGACTGCACGTAGGTGCCAAACGAAAAGCCGGACAAGGCGAAGGGCAGGCCGGGGAATTTTTCCACCATCCAGCCGTGGACTTGCGCCATGTCGTCGGTTTCGCCCTGGCCATGGTCGTGCACGCCTTCGGACTTGCCCACGCCGCGGAAGTTAATCCGCGCTACCACGTAGCCGAGCTTGACGAAGGTGCGCATCAGCGTGACGGCGACCTTGTTGTCCATGGTGCCGCCGAACAGCGGGTGCGGGTGGGCCACCAGGGCGATGCCGCGCGGCGCGCCTTCCGGGTGGTCGAGTACGCCTTCGATGTTGCCGGCGGCGCCGGCCAGGGTGAATTTTTCTACGGTCATGATGTATTCGGTAATCAGATTTTCAGACGGTCGACGACCTTGCCGCCCACGATGTGGCTGTCGATGATTTCATCGATGTCTTCCTTGTCCACGTAGGTGTACCAGGTGCCTTCGGGATAGACCACCAGCACCGGGCCTTCCTCGCAACGGTCGAGACAGCCAGCCTGGTTGATGCGCACCTTGCCGTGACCGTTGATGCCCAGTTCCTTGCAGCGTTTCTTGGCGTGCTTTTGCGCGACTTCGGCGCCGTGATCGCCGCAACTGTTGCGGCCGTCATCGCGCTTGTTCATGCAGAAAAAGACGTGGTGCTTGAAATATGGCGTGTCGCTCATGGCTGTATCTCGGGTTGGGCGTAATCCTCTATGATACCCGCCCTTGGCCGGCGGCGTTGAGCTTATGGGACGGCAGCCACAGGAACCAGATCGCAAAGAACGGCCACAGCAGGCTGAGGAATTGCGCGGCACCGTTGAAGTTCAGGAACTTGCCTTGCACCCAGGTTTGCAAAGTCGCCACGAAGTAAGGGTTGGCCGGCGTGGTGTTGATGATCACCAGGGCCAGCAGCAGCGTAATCACCGCCACCCGCCGCTGCGCCGCGTGCGGCGCGAAGCCCAGGCCGGCCAGCATGATGGCGCCGATCAAAAAGCCCCCTTCGGCGCCGGGCGTCATCCACACGAACGCATTCTCGGGCGCAAACAGCAGCGCCGACGCCAGCGCCTTGACCAGGATCGCGCTGGCGATCATGGCCGCGACCAGCATCGCCCGGGGCGACGGTTTGCGCAGCAGGCACAGCAGCGTCAGCGATGCACCGACCATGCCGCAGGCGGTAATGATGGTTTCCGACAGCCAGTACTGCTCCACCGTGAGCACCACGTCCGGGCGGATATAGCTGGCCAGGTCGATCTCGGCATCGGCTGCCCACGACAGCCAGTCCGACAGGATCGGCAGGATCTGGCCCAGGCCGAACAGGAAGTTTTGCGGATAGATCTGCGCCAGCGGCCACAGGGCCAGCAGCACCAGGCCTTGGCTGGCGTGCGGCGCGAACCATGCCTGGCGCAGGCGCTGCAACTGGCTGCGGTCGAGCAGGCGGCGCACGGTCAGCACGCCGATCAGCGCGCCCACCGTGCAGCCGGCGGAGTTGGTCCAGAAGTCGAGGTTGGACGATACCCGCGTGGGTAGAAAAGTCTGCACCGCTTCCATGGTGCCGGACACCAGCACCCCGGCCGTCGCGCCGATCAAGAAGGCGAAGAATTTGCGCACGTGCGGGTACAGCGCGTACACGAGCAAGGTGCCGAGCGGGATGTAGCCGACCACGTTGGTAATGGCGTCGAACTTGGTCCAGTACCGTGGCATGGTATAGGTTTCGAGGAAAATCCACGGCGACAGGCCCTGGTTCTGCCAGCCCGAGAACGGGAACCAGCTGGCGTAAATAATCAGCAGCAGGTAGGCCAGGAACGCGGCGCGGGCCAGTGGTGACGATTTGCTCGCGGGCGTGGGCAGCGGCTTTGGTGGCTTGGGGTTTCTGGCGCGCCGGCCACGCCTGCCAGGCTTGGCGCCTGGTGCTGGCTGGGAAGAAGCGGCTGGCAGGGCGCCGGGCGTGGCAGCCGCTGCAAATGTCGCCGCTGTAGCCGCAGCCGTTTGTCCACCCGGGGCGCCTGTGGCGTCGCGTGGCTCGGCGTCTGGCAGCGCAGTCGTGGCAGCAGCGGTTGACGCGGTCGCAGCGGTGGCAGAAGGCACTGCAGGAACCGGAGCCGGAACCGGGACCTCAGCATCAGCTTGCGCCATGGCTGCCGTCGAAGTCGTCGCTGCAGTCGCCAGATCCGGCGTTTTCGCATTAGCGGCCACTGGATCTGGCGGCAATTCAGGCGCGGGCGCTGGCGCCGGCGGTCTCTCCGTCATTATTTTGGCGCTGGCAGGGTTGCCAGCCAGGCCAGGACATCGCCCGACAATGCATCGGCGGCGTCGGCCAGCGCGCGGGCGCCGCCGGCGGCATCTGCCGTGGGAGCGGCCACGCTGCGGGTAAAGCTTTTTTGATCCACCAGCTTGTGGCTCGAGAACACCGAGGCGCGCAGCGTGATGGTGCCGTTGCTGGCGGTGGCGCTGTCGAAGTTATGGGCGAAGTCGTCGAGCTCCGTGCGCAGCAGCATGGCGCCTGCCGCCGCATCGGTGGTGGACAGCACTTTTACGCCCGATTGGGCGATGCGCGCCTTCAGGCGCTGCGTCATCAGCTGCAGCGGCGTCGCGGTCCATTGATTGTAGGCGTAGGGCCGCTGCTGGCGCGCATCGGCGTACAGCAGGCGGTAGTGCATGCGTTCCGAATCGAGCGCCGCCGGCCCGGTCATGTCAGCCACGATGATCGGCGCGATGCTGCCGGCGGTAACAGCGGCCGGTTGCGGCAGCGGGCCGAAGTCGAAGTGGGCCTGGGTGGGGCCCTTGCTGGCGCAGGCGCCCAGCAGGACGGCCAGGGCGGCGATGGCAAAACGGTTGCGCAGGTTGGTCATGACGGGTGATCCTTATTTGGCCGGTGCAATCGGTGCAGCAAATCCATCTTCGCCGGGCCCGGGCGGAATGCCGGGCGCGCCGAAGATCAGGCTTTGCGGACGATCGTTAATCTTGTTCATGGTGCGGCGCACGGCGCGCATCGAGGCGCGGGTGTCGTCCGACAGCGAATTGACCTGCGGCAGCGTGTCCATCTCCAGGCCGCCCGCCACCGACTCCACCGACGTGGTGATGCGCTCGACCGAATCGCTGACGCGCTGGATCGGGCCATCAGGCGCCTGCAGGCTGGTACTGAGGCGATTGAGGTCGGTGGCCAGCGCGTTGAACGAGTCGAGCGTGCTTTGCGCGTGGTTGGCCAGCGCCGGCAGCCTGGCGATCGTTGGTTCGAGCTTTTCGGGCAGGTCGCGGTACTTGTTGGCGGTGGTGCTCACGTCGGCAAAGGCGGCCAGCATGATCTTCTGGTTCTCGGGGCTGAGCAGGGTGTTCAGGCGGCGCGTGACTTCCTCGGTCTGGGTAAGGATTTCGCGGCCGCGCTTTTCCACCTGGTCGAGGAAACCCTGGCGCAGCGGAATGCGGGCCGGGTGGTCGGTATTGGTGGCCAGCAGCGGCGAACCGGTTTTTTCGTCGTCGAGCGAAATGAAGGCGATCCCGGTCACGCCCTGGTAGCCCAGCGTGGCAAACGTGGTGCGGGTGATCGGCGCATCGGTATTGATGTTGAGGGTGACCAGGATCTGGCCGGCCATCTGCGGATCGAAGGCGATGCTGCCCACTTTACCGACTTCGAGGCCGCGATAACGCACCGGCGCCTGCGGGTTCAGGCCTGGCACCGCCTGGGTGGTGGCGATCACGTAGGGCACGCGCTCCACGCGGTCCTGGTTGAACCAGATGCCGAACAAAATGGCCGCGATCAGCAAGGTGATCGTAAAAAAGCCGGTGGTCAGTGCATGCGATCGGTTTTCCATCAGTGCTCCTTGTTGGTCTTTTCATCGAGTGCTTCCAGCGCGCGGCGTCCGCGGTCGCCAAGGAAGAACTCCTTGATGAAGGGGTGATCGACCTTGAGCAGGTCCTGCAGCGGCCCGAGGGCGATCACGTGTTTTTCAGCCAGTACGGCGATCCGGGTGGACAGTGCGAACAGCGTGTCCAGGTCGTGCGTGACCATCACCACCGTCAGCCCCAGCTCGCGGTGCAGCGATTTGATCAGCGCCACGAACGCTTCGGACAGGTCGGGGTCGAGGCCGGCCGTGGGTTCGTCGAGGAACAGCAGCTTCGGTTCCAGTGCCAGCGCGCGCGCCAGCGCCACCCGTTTCACCATGCCGCCCGACAGGTCGGATGGCATCTTGTTCGCCTGTTCCGGTCCCAGGCCCACCATATTCATTTTCAGCAGCACGGCATCGCGCACCAGGTCTTCGGGCAGCACCTTCAGTTCGCGCATGGGCTGGGCGATGTTCTCGAACACCGTCAGCGCCGAGTACAGCGCACCCTGCTGGAACAACATGCCCCAGTGGTTGCGCAACTGCTGCAGCTGCTCGGCGTTGATTTCGCTGATATCTTCGCCGAAAACCTTCACGCACCCGCGCGCGGGACGTTCCAGCCCCAGCATCTGGCGCAGCAGCGTGGTCTTGCCGGTGCCGGAGCCACCGACGATGGACATGATCTCGCCCTGTTCGATTTCCAGGTTGAGGTCCTGGTGCACCACGGTACGGCCGTACTTGGTCCACAGGCCGGTGATGTCCACGATCGGCACGCTGCCGTCCAGTGTCAGTTCGCCGGTGCCGGGGCCACAGCTGTTGTCATCTTCAGTCATCAGAACCCCACACCGGAGAAGACGATCGCAAACACGGCGTCGGCCAGGATCACGGCGGTGATCGCGGTAACCACCGAGGTGGTGGTGCCGCGCCCGAGGCTCTCGGTATTGGGCTTGATGCGCAGGCCGAAGTGGCACGATACCAGCGCGATCAGCACGCCGAACACCACGCCCTTGCCGATGCCGATCATGTAGTTGGCCAGCGGGACCGCCTCCGGCAGTTTCAGCAGGAAGTACTGCGGCGACAGGTTCAGCTCTACTTTGGCCGAGATCATGCCGCCGATCAGCGCCACGGTATCGGTCCAGATTACCAAGAGCGGCATCGCAATGGCGAGCGCCAGTACCTTGGGCATGATCAGGCGGAAGCCGTGCGAAATGCCCATCACCAGCATGGCGTCGAGTTCTTCGGTCACGCGCATCACGCCCAGCTGGGCGGTGATCGAGGAGCCGGAGCGGCCCGCGACCAGGATCGCCGCCAGCAGCGGCCCGAGTTCGCGGATGATGCTCATGCCCAGCAGGTTGACCAGGTAGATGTCGCCGCCGAAGTTACGCAGCTGCTGCGCCGACAGGAACGAGAACACCACGCCGATCAGAAAGCCCACCAGCGCGGTGATGCCGAGCGCCTGGAAGCCGGCATGGAAGATATTGGCCGAGATTTCCTTCCACGGCCCGCGCTGCGGCGCGCGGATGAAGCGGCCGAGATCAAGCGTGAGCTGGCCGATCAGGCGGATGAACGCCGTCATGTGCTCGAAGAACAGCATCACCGCGAAGCCGAGCTTCATTACCAGCGTCAGGCGGTGCTGGCGCGTGTTGGGCAGTTCGATCTTGCCGGTGGCTTCGAGGCGGTTGAAGAATTCTTCCTGGCCCGGTGCGAGGTGCAGGTTGGCGGGGCGGGTTTTGCCCCAGGCGTTCCAGAGCAGCTGGGCGCCGATGTGGTCCATGCTGTCGATGGCGCTCAGGTCCCAGCGTAACTGGTCGGCCTTGAGTGACTTGAGCATGCCCGTGATGGTGGCCATGGCCTTGCCCTGTGCCAGTGCATGGACTTGCCAGGTACCGCCCGCCGCGATGGACGGACCGTTGGCGGCACCAGGGGTGAGGGTGAGGGTAGGCTCTTGGGCAGTAGGCATATGTGCCAGTTTAAGGGACTTTCGCCCGGGCCGCCACCTGTGTTCGTCGATGCAGGCGTGCGCCAGTCAGCCCAAAAGACAGAGCCGGGACCCGCACTGCCACCCTCCGGGTTGCGGGGCGGCGGATCAAGCAGCCAGCCTGCGCGCCTGCCGCTTGGGCGCCGGCGTCTCCACGGCCTTGGTCTTGGGCCCGGAATAATCACTGGCCAGCAGCGCATCGGCATCAAGCTTGTACATGCCGCGCACCTGCAGGTATTTGCCCACCATCGCCACCAGCCGTTCGAGCGCAATCCGGTGGGTAGCATCGGTATTGGCGTACAACCAGTCCGAAAACGCCATGAAGTGCTCGAACGCAGAGTCGCCGAGCAGCACCGGCAGGGTATTGGTGAAGCGCCCCGAGTTGGCCACCAGGTCCCAGTAGCGGGCAAAGCGCACCAGCCGCTGCATGGTGGCGAAGTCGATATCGCGGTTGGCCAGGATGGTGTACGGCGCATACGGATCGAACACCAGGCCGTATTCCTGGGTGTGGCGGATGATCGGCGTGCCGCGCAGGCGTTTCAAAATGCCGAACTGGATCTCGTGCGGATTGAGCGCCCACAGTTTATTAAAGCCCTCGGCGAAGCTCTCGACCGTCTCGCCGGGCAGGCCCGCGATCAAGTCAACGTGCATGTGCGCGTGCGATTGTTCGGTAAGCCAGCGGATATTGTCGGCCGCTTTCTGGTTGTCCTGCTTGCGGCTCACCAGCGTCTGCACTGCCGGATTGAAGCTCTGGATGCCGATCTCGAACTGCAGCGCGCCATGCGGGAACTTGCTGATGCCTTCCTTGAGGGCGTCGGGCAGGTGGTCGGGCACCAGCTCGAAGTGGGCGTACACCGGATCGTCGGGGTTGGCTTCGAGCTTATCGAGGAAGAACTGCATGATCTTCAGGCTGGTCTTGATATTCAGGTTGAAGGTACGATCGACAAACTTGAACAGCCGCGCGCCGCGCGCATGGAGCGACTCCATCTCGGCCAGGAACGCATCGAGCGCAAACGGCCAGGCCGTCTTGTCCAGCGCGGACAGGCAAAACTCGCACTTGAACGGGCAGCCGCGCGAGGCTTCGACATACAAGGTGCGGTTCTTGATGTCGTCGTCAGTATATAAAGAGTAGGGCAGCTTGATCTCGGCCATCGGCGGCTGCACCCCCGCATGGGTTTTCATCAGCGGCTTGGGGCCGTTGAGGATCTCGCCGCACAGCTTGGGGAAGGTGACGTCGCCCCAGCCGGTGATCAGGTAGTCGGAGATTTTGACGATCTCCTGTTCATTCGATTCGTACGACACTTCGGGGCCGCCGAGCACCACGATAACGTGCGGCGCTACGCGCTTGAGCATGGCAATGACCTTGGTGCTTTCCTCGACGTTCCATATATAGATACCGAAGCCGACGATCTTCGGTGAATACGCCAGGATGCGCTCGACGATCTCGGTGGTCTTGGCGCCGATGACGAATTCCTGCAAGCGCGTTTGCTCCTGCAGCTCGCCCATATTTGCCAACAGGTAGCGCAAACCGAGGGAAGCGTGGGTGTAGCGGGCATTGAGGGTGGTGAGCAGGATAGACATGAGCGCGGCGAAATCGGATAAACCGTTATTTTACCCTTGTCAGCCGCTGCGGCCTTTGCTATGATTCGCCCCCTCGCAGAACACCGCATGCAAATGCAGAGTGAAGCGAAGGTAAAAAAGTACGGAAAAGAAGGTTGACGAAACAAGCTAAACGCTTCATACNCCTGCGGGCTTGGCTATAATTCGCCCCCTCGCAGAACACCGCATGCAAATGCAGAGTGAAGCGAAGGTAAAAAAGTACGGAAAAGAAGGTTGACGAAACAAGCTAAACGCTTCATACTCTTTCTTCTTCGCGGCAGACAAAACGATCGMMGCGAAAYGCAGTACCGAATAAGTTCTTTAAAAATTAACAGTCGATAAGTGTGGACGTTTGATGACAGTGCACACGCTGCTTGCAGCGTGATACTTAAAWTATCAAATGTTCACAAGAAGTAATGAAATAGGCGCTATGAAAATAGTGGCCT
>NZ_LMLM01000008.1:0-85834 GCF_001421905.1 Duganella sp. Leaf61 | reverse complement strand
GGGCAATGTGGCTGCAATGGCGTGTCCAATGATGTAACGCTCGGCGGCATCCTTGCGATTCAGATTGAGTTTGCCAATGTTCACTTTTGGGCGACAACGGCGCATCGGGGCAGACCGTGATGTTTTCGCGACGGCAACATGCTATGCTGGTCTGATCGGCCGAGAACGGCCAAAAGCGGAAGCTCACTCAAGCTGATGCGTGTCACAAGAATTGCGATTAGATGCCCGTTACTTGGCTCAGCCACAGTTTCCTCTGCGTATGCGGTGTGTCGATAAGTTGAAATCAGCCCTGTATCACCCAGCCCAACGTCTGGCTGCGTACGACGTTTGCCCAATGGCTTCGTTTAGTACAGCTTACGGAGGTTAAGGCAACGCCTGTCAATATCGGAGAGAAACATGCAGAAGTGGTTTGTTGAGTTTCGACGCTTTGAGGGGACGCTGACACGCGGCGATGAATACGTCAATGTTCTCTTCGGTGCAGCCGTGGCCGACACTGGCGAGATCCAGATAACGCTCGATCCCATTGCACGCACTCGTGAGTCGAGATTTATCACTGAACATTGGGAGGGCGAGGAAAGCGAGTTCGGAAAGTTTGTGTTACATGGCTCAGCCAGTGACGGAGCGGTACTCCATACGGACGACTTGTTTTTTACAACGTTAAACCTTTCTTGGGCAGGAGAAGCCGGCACCATGCGACCAGCTGCGGATTGCACGGTAGCGCGCTTCACTCTTCCCAAGAGTCAAGAGGATCAGGATGGAATCCGTCTTCTCTTGCGCGGTCTCATCGTCAGGCGGCCGCTTGCCAGTGAGACACACATCGGGCTTGTGACAGTAAGCCAGATCACGGCGAACCCTCGCCCGGGCCAAATCTCTGGTGAAATTCGATTGTCTAACATTGACAGTTCGGCTGAACAGGTTGATTGGCTGGGAAAGGTCGACATGCTGCTCGAGGATCTTCGACACGCCCTTTCCTTCGCACTAGGAATGATGATTACCGGGCCGATCCGGGAAGTGGTCGCGGGTGACCAAAGAACGTTACTCGTATACTCTAGCAGGTCGGAATGCGTACCGTTCATGGCGCCATTTCAACCGAATTCGCTCCAGACAATCTTTGCTGCTGCCTTACGGGCCCACATCGATTCTCCGGGCCGCTTGCGGGCACTGCATTTCGCTATAACTTGGCTCGTCATGGACGCCCCCTACTCGGAAGGCCGCCTGATAGCTGCGATGACGGCCCTAGAGAATCTTATTTCGGTTCATCTTGATAAGCGTGACTCTTTTATGCAAAGCGAGTCCCAAGCGAGTAAGCTGCGCAAGGCAGTACGCGCGGCTGCCCAGGCCTACGCCGAGGCGAACGTCGAGGATATTAGCGATCGTGCACGTCTACTAAGTGCACTCGAAGTTAAAATGCCTGAATTGAATCGCCGAACGTTGCGTGAAAAAATCGATATCCTCGCTCAGCGATGGTCTGTCAGCATGGTCGATCTCAACACAGAAATGATCGACGCCGCAAAAAAGGCGCGTGATTTAATCGTTCATACCGGAACGTTTCCAAGCGACTCCGAAAGCGAACTAGGAGCATTCAATCATATGATAGTTGCGCGTGAACTGGTCGTACGCTTCATTCTCGCAGCATTGAATTACGACGGGACTTACGGAAGCTATGTTGGCAGTTACCACAAGCGAGAATTCGCTAACGGGCGCAACGAACGGTCGACATGGTGATATTCCGGTGTGTCGCGGCCACCGCTGTATTTTCAACCTTGCAACCTGCTATGCTGGCCTGAACGGCCGGGTCCGGCCAGTAGCCGCCCCTCACGTAACCGTCGTGTTCGATTCTACATTGCACTTTTTCAAAAAATTTTTGCTAGCTTCGTTTCTAAATAATCTTTTATATGTTGACCAGTATGCAAAAACTCATCTCTTTCGCGTTTTTACTAATAGCATCAAGCTTGTGTCACGCACAAACAGTGAGTGAATACAAATTGGGACCTTGGAACCTCGGTATGACTCGAGCGCAGATAATTGCGCAATCGGAGTATGGGCCATATGTCCCAGTGAAGGCTACGGGCGGTCTTGAAACGTTTGATGCAACGCTTGACGGAAAAAAGGAGAACGTGTCGTTTGTATTTGACGGCGACAAGGTCAAGTTCATACAAGTGTTCAAATACGAGGGAACCGATTTTTCTGGTGCCAGGGAGGCTGCACTAAATATTTTTCGGCTGTTCGATTCTCAATTCGGCGGCACAACCGTAAATGGAGTATCCGTTGACGGGCATGGAAGGCTGGACATGTCTTCGTTTACTGCTTTTATTGACCGTACACTTGGCAAATCAATCGAGTTGGGAGAAAAAGAAAAAAAGGAACACTCAATTGCAATGCTTATCACCTTAGATATGAAGCCGGTGACTCAACCAAAAAACTGCCGACTGCATTCACAACTTATTTACGACTCCAGAACTAAGACGTTCTATGTGTTTCTTTTTCAGGATGAGCTTGGGGCATCTGACCGAACAAGGACAAGCTTGATAGAGATTACGCCGCTATAGTCGGATGTAGCTACAACTTGTCCGCATTGCATCGAACATCACTACTGCGAAGCGCGACCGTCCCCTTTGGGGCGAGAACGGCGCGTCGGAGCCAGACGTGATGTTTTCGCACTGGCAACATGATATGCTGACGCGACTGGCGGAGAACGGCCAAAAGCAGACAGTGCGGAGCCGCATCTACCGACCTATCAATCCTAACTGCCTTGCGGATCAGATGACCAAATCTAGCATACGAACTGAAGTTGATGAACTTGAAAAAATGGGCTCGCTGCCGTCGGAAAGCGAGGCCGAAGTGGCTCAGTNTGCGGATCAGATGACCAAATCTAGCATACGAACTGAAGTTGATGAACTTGAAAAAATGGGCTCGCTGCCGTCGGAAAGCGAGGCCGAAGTGGCTCAGTTAAAAAGGATCGAAGAGCTTTACCGAGCCATCGTAAGGCCGATAACGGACAATGAGGCCCGAGTATTGATCGAATTACTCGGCCCTGATCTCTGCTTTGGACTTACCTGGTCGTTTATGCATCTGATCGAGACGGCACCTGGTTGGCCGCTCAAGGACTGCCTGGAGCAGTTGAACAATGAGTGGAAGCTCGAATTACGGGACCGTGCACTAAGAGGCGGCCACCAGTTTTAGGCTAGGGGTCCGCTCTGGCTGGACTGCAATCGGCCAGTAGCCGCCGCTGGCTAGATAATTCAATCATGGAGCATGGGATGGTAATCAGAAATTTTCTACTCGTAAGTCTGCTGCTTACCGGATGTGCTAGCCAAGCTCCATTTCCGGAGACTGCAAACCGCCCACAGCAAGTAATTTCAATGGCAGCGGAAGCTGCACCTCAATCGGTAGTCGCAACGGTGACCATGCAAGTGCAGGCGGTCGGAAACCAGCAGGGGATCACATATCTTAATTCTGAATCTGATTATCGTGATCAAAGGAATATTTCGATTGCGATCTCTCCAGCGGCACGGATAAAGGTCGAAGCTATATTTGGTGGTGAGCTTTCGAAAGTTGCTACTGGTAAGCGCATCTTAGTAAACGGGTCGGCTAAACGTGTGACTATTTGGTTCTTCGACAATAACGGCAAGCGTAGCGATAAGTATTACTATCAGACACAAATTTTTGTGTCAGACCCAGCTCAGATTCACATTATCTAGGCGCAAAGTCGGGCCGCATGCGGCCAGGAGCCGCCGTTCGCCAATGTGAAAAATGAAGCATCCTTCTTTCTGGAACGTCAATTTGGACAATATGATTGTTTTGCGAATTTCCGATAAAGATGGCGTAGACTTGAATGGCGTCAAACTACATTCAACAACTGAGGTCGCGGAAGCTCTCGAGAAAATCTCCGCCGAAAGCCCGGACATGGCAGTTTCTGTCGAGGTCACCGATTCAAAATCGTATGAATCCATCGGGAAGGCCATTTACGGTAGCCACCGGGCGGGGTTTTCAGGTGAACGGTTTCGCGTACTTATCGATGGCAAGCCCCTAGAAGCCTGACATGAAGCTGGGCTACTCCACCGCCTGCTACCGGCCAGGAGCGGCCTGTCAGTCGTGAGGATCCGAGAAAACGTCCGTAGTTAGTGATTCAGACCGCGAGAAGTCCGAGACATCTATCTCTTCGCTTACCTTTATATTTAAACCATTTCCATGATACGCACTGCTATACCTGCCGACGCCAACGTAATAGCTGAAATCTACAACTACTATGTCCTTAACACGACTATTACATTTGAAGAAGATGCTGTAACCCCGGAGGAGATGGCCTCTCGAATCAAGAGTGTGAGCGCGTTGCTGCCTTGGTATGTATACGAGCGTGAGGACAAAGTCATTGGCTACGCATATGCCACCCCATGGCGCGTCCGGAGCGCTTATCGTTTTTCGGTAGAGACTACGGTCTACGTTGCGCCAGACTATGCGCGCCAAGGCATTGGCCGGCAGCTGTATCTGACTTTGGTAGAAACGTTACGTAGTAAAGATATTCAGGTGGTACTTGGAGGCATCGCTCAACCCAACCATGCTAGTGTCGCCCTACACGAAAATATTGGCTTTGAGAAAGTCGCCCACTTCAAACGTGTAGGACGCAAGTTCGACCAGTGGGTTGATGTGGGCTACTGGGAACTTCAGCTGCGGTAGCTTCGCAAAAACTAGTGTGCCTCAGATCCACCGTGTATTGCGAAGGTCGGCTTTGGGTCGTTAGCAGCCGGTCGCGGCCCCGCTAGTGGGGTTGCGGAAGTTGTCGGATCAGGGACGCAGTGTGTCGCAGCTATTTCGATATCCGTACGGGTCAGTCGCAGCTATTCAGCGAAAATTCGTCGCACCTATTAGCAAATCTGGTGGGCGCAGCCCGGTGCCGCATTACCTTTTCGTCGCATCTATTTCAGAAAGTCACAGCTGTATTTTCCAGCTGCGGCCGCGGTACTTCCGTGATGACCAGCATGCGGCTCGGCAGAGGCCGGAAGTGGCTGTGCTTGCTGCGACCACGGCAGCTCGCCCAGTGCGGCCGCAGGCAACGCCGACTTAGGAATTCCGCTCCAGACCCCATTCGGCACGCCAAGATCGTGTGCGTTTAACCAGGCGTTGACGTTCTTGCCCCAGAATATCGACCACGGCATTCCTGTCAGCGCCAGGAACAAGATCACGACGCCTGCGAAAACACCGGTAACCGCGTGCAGGTCCCGCCACCAGATCCTTCCAACAGCCTTGGGACGGATCGACACCACACCGACACTTCGTCCTCTTGGCCACCACAGGTAGACGCCGGTGACCATCAACACAATGATCCAGCCAGCCACGATCTCAATGACCACATTTCCAGCGTCACCGACGATCGCCAAAGAATGAGCGCGCTTCACGATGGTCATGATGCGGTCGCTTTCATCGATTGCACCTGCGGCGCGCCCCGTGCCGGGATCGACAAACACCTGCAGCGTGGCGCCGTCAGCGCGTGTCACCTCGACCTGCACATTGTGCCGACGGTCTTGTGGCGCGGTGTATGCCTTAGGCTGTCCAGGATAGGCCAGCAGGGCTTGCGCAATGATCCTAGTCGGCGGGAGATCTTGGACCTCGGTCGCCGCCGCTGGCCTGAGCATTTCGGACGAATAGACAATGTCGTCGATCTGCTTGTGAAACAGGTACATGGCACCCGTAGCAGCCAGCGAAAAAATAAAAGGCAGGCAAATGACGCCGGCAAAGAAATGCCAACGCCAGATGCGGCGATACAAGCCAGAAGATCCGGCTGCAATGTTGGGTACGGTTTCCGTACTCATGGGTGTACCTCAATAGTTAATAGATTATCTGCGCCACGGGGATGAGCTTCAGTGAGTGCAACGGCAGCGACGGCAGGCTAAAAGAAGCGAAGTAGAAAAACGCCAATGCGACGAAAGCGGCGGAGTTGAAGCAACGCATCGTCCGCAGGACGAAGGCGAGAGAGTTCTGTGTGGAGCTACCCGAGTAGTTCATGGCAATCCTCGCCAAACAGGTTCAGATCACCGCCAGATAGATGGCGGCATTGTGCGCCGGCAAGCCGGGCTCAAACTGGAACTGAATATGTGACCTCGTCAGCGCACGGACGTGCGGCTGAAGGTCTGGTCAGGCGAGGAAGGGAGGTGCGCGGGGATTGGCCGTCGACCAAGCATGCAGGGAGTGTGGTGCGGTGTAGAACAGCGGAGGATAAATATCGCGACCGGAGGCGATGGCAAAGATAAGTGACGAGGAACTTGTTAGTGCAAAGGTGCCGCCGTGGGTACCGCAAAAGGCACAGTGTTTCATTCCATGTTTGGTCGTCGTCGGCGTTTTGTCGCTATCAGAGTCCGGGACTTTGACTACCTTGTAGCCATTGACGGTACAGATTTCTAAGGTCACGACCGATCCGCTGCCAGCGGCCAGCGCATGAGAAATGGTCGGGGCGAGCGCACTGAACAGGATCGCCAGCATGGCAATCCAAGTATGCAGTGTTTGTCGCTTTAACCTTCTGATCATCATGACATTATAGTGGAAAGTTTTACCTGATCACCGTCAAGCCAGACTGTGGGGCAATTTGTCCACTAGTGTCGGTTAAGGAATAAGGTGACAGGGTGCTGCTTGCGACGGATGCCTGAGTTGTGTCAAACTTTATTTTTGCAAGAACGGCGAGCCCCTTCAAGACCACTCAGTTTGTGTCAAACTTTATTTCTGTGTAGGTAAAACTGAAAATTCTTAAGTCGTTGATTTTGTTGACATGGTTGTGTCAAACTTTATTGATTGTGCACACCGATGGGCGAGCCGTATATCTTGACCGCCGGCTACCGCGAGGTAGCGGGACAGCCGTTTATCAAGTTCGCCCCTGCCGCACAACAAGAGGTAGGTTGGCTGGCGGATTTTCTGAACGCAATCCGTACGACGCCTGCCGAGATTGTCATCATCGGCCAGGCGCGCTCCGGCAAATCTGTGTTGGCGCAAATGCTCAAATCGTCCGGCGTGAAAGAGGCTGTGACGGAGCACAGGTTGGCATCGGAAGCTTCGTTCACACAGGCCGTCCATCTGATCGTACTGCGTCAGAATGATGTATCAGGCGCACATCAACTTTCCGAAATGCTGGGGAAGCGTGCGACGATGGATGAGCTTCTGGCACTTCCACGTGGGCAAGCGTTGATCCGCGTGGCCGGCAAGCCCAACGTGGCACTGGTGGACATTGCACGGCCAGATGCCGGCCCGTTGTTCTGCGCCTAAATGCCCAAGGAAAATACCGTATAAACGGTTTATAAGGAAACGTATGTTTGATCTTGATTTGACTGAAGATGAGCGCAGCGATATGGATACCGTCACTCAGGCACAGTCGCAGAAATACCAGCGTCAACTTCGCTCGAATCGCAATAAGACATTTGCTATCACGCTTATCCGGACGCTGCATAACCAAATTGACACCCAGGCGAAGCAGGCGATCGCTGAGCGTGGAATCAAGTTTGATTGCCGGCCTGGATGCGATCACTGTTGCTCGCTTCGTGTCGAGATTTTGCCACCCGAGGTCTTTTTGATAGCGAGAGAGCTGAAAAAACTCCCTAAGGACGATCTTGCATCGCTGGTATCGAAGATCGAAGATCAGGCGCACTACGCCCGTGGACTAAGCATGGGAAACTATAGAAGGTCGTGCGTGATGTTGAAGGATGGTCGCTGTTCGATATACGAAGTTCGCCCCAGCATGTGCCGAAAGCTCTATTCATTGGACGTCGAATCTTGCAAATCCGCTTCGATGGATGCACTTGAGGATAGCAGATTGTTTGCCAAAATCGCATCAATAACGGTTGGCGCCAATGAGGGGTATGGCAAAGCGAAACTGCCAAATTACAGCCACGAGTTTGCGCAAGCATTGCTTGTCGCCCTGTCGGATAAAGACGCTGAGGACCGCTGGTATAAAGGTGAGCATATTTTCCCGATGCTTCCAGATCAGATAAATTGAAGGAAAATTCCGTCTTTACACCTGGCGTAAAGATGCAAATACAGGTGTTGACGAACAATAAAGTCTGACACAAAACAATAAAGTTCGACACAGAACAATAATGTTTGACACAAAAGGCGGAGGCGTACATGCTCTCCAGGAATTTCCGCTTTCGGCCACAAGCCGCCGGTCGTCTCGGACACTCGCTAGGAAATGAAAATGAATCCGTACAGTTCGATGTTGGTAAAAGCAGCGGGAGAGATTCATCAATTTCGACAAAGCGAATACCCAGAAGTGGTTGATGACGCCTGGTTGGAAAACTTGGTTAGCAGAGTACAACGAGCTAGCTCCGTCAGTGGAACGGAATCGGTCGAACGTGAACTCGATATAATTTCTCGAATGATTGTAGACTCGGGAACGCTAACGGGAAATTTTTCGCCGTCTCTTTATGCAGCGTTTGACGCGGTTCAAAGAAGGCGTAAGCGAAGGTAATGCAATAGGCGACAATCGGCCAGTAGCGGCCTTTCGGCCCCTTCATAAAAGGATTCTATGAGCGATTCACCCGACAAAAAAGATGGCAAATTCATAGGCGTTGGAATTTGTTTTGGAGTCGCGATTGGATGTGGAATTGGCGTCGCGATCGGCAACCTTGCTCTAGGCATTGGTCCGGGGATCGCAATTGGAGTTGTTATCGGCGCCTTAATGTCGAAGTCCCGGCGATAATTTATTTGCATTTGACCGTCGAAACAACTTCCTTGTTCAGCTCAAAGCTGAAGTGCCGCTCTTGGGCGACAACGG
Organism: Duganella sp. Leaf61; assembly: GCF_001421905.1. NCBI lineage: Bacteria > Pseudomonadati > Pseudomonadota > Betaproteobacteria > Burkholderiales > Oxalobacteraceae > Duganella > Duganella sp. Leaf61. The sequence continues at coordinate 77,079 of NZ_LMLM01000008.1, read as the reverse complement.
CGTCTCGGGGTTGATCATGATGTTTTCGTAACGGCAACATGCTATGCTAGCGCGACCGGCCGAGAACGGCCACTAGCTGACATTGCTGAAAAGCTCGGTGGTCCAATCGACGAACGCTTGCATGGCCGGCGAGAGAAAGCGGTGGTGAGGGTATATCAGCGACACCGGCACGGGTTCAGGTCGCATGTTGGCCAGTACCTCGACTAAGTCTCCGCTGCGCAAATGGTCGGCCACCAAAATCTCAGCCAATTGCATCAGGCCGCCTCCGGCTAGGCCGAGTTTGATATACAGCCCAGTCTCGTTAACTGCAACCGTGCCGGCAACCGGCACAGCAACCCTGTCTCCGGCCTCCACGAAATGGAGCTCGCCCGTCCGCCGAGTCGTGCTGGAAAAGTAGTGAACCGCGCGATGGCATTGCAAATCCTCCAGACTTTCGGGAATGCCCTGTTGATTCAGATAGGATGGTGTCGCGCATGTGATCCAGCGCAACTCGCCTAGGCGGCGCGCGACCAGCGTCGAGTCGTGGAGGCTACCTGTACGGATCACGCAATCGACGCCATCCTGTATCAAATCCACCTGACGATCATTTATGCTGATCATTAGATAGATATCGGGATACCGCGCCTGGAATTGCGCCAACTGGGAAAGGATAACGGCATGAGCGATTCCGCCAGGCATATCTACTCGCACTCTCCCTTGCGGGTGCTCAGCGGAGCCGTGCAGGCTGGATTCCGTGTCGTCAATCAGATCAAGTATCTCGCGGCAGCGGTGAAAGTATCGCTCGCCCTCTGGTGTCAAGCTGAGGTTTCTGGTGGAGCGGTTGAGCAGACGTGCCCGCAAATGTTTTTCCAGCCGTTTGATGATGCCGGTCACTGATGACGCCGGTAAGCCTAGCGTCCCTGCTGCACGAATAAAACTTCCGCTTTCGACCACGCGAAGAAATACCTGCATTGCTTGTACGCGGTCCATGTGTTGCCCTCATGCGATTAGTGAAAAAGGAACTATAACTCATGATTATTCGGATTTTTCGAATGTTGAAAACCTCCAGTGCCACTTTTTCTGCATCGCGGCAATCGCTAAAGTGCAGCTAGCAAATTCACAGGAGAATCAATAATGTCCGATCAAGTCCGCCAACAGCTTCTACCACTTATGCTGAACCCAGCAGATCCTGACGCCATGTCCCAAAACATTCTGGTGCTCGGCGCCGGTGAACTCGGCCTGCCGGTGCTGCGCAGTCTCGCGAACCGCGCGAAGTCGATTAGTGGGGTGAAAATCAGCGTCCTGCTGCGTGCAAGTGCTGTTGAGTCAAACTCTGAGGACAAGCAGCGTGATATCGCGGAGATTCGGGATCTTGGGATTGAGATCGTCATAGGTGATCTGGTGAAGAGCTCCATCGATGAGCTCGCCGTGGTATTCGCGCGGTATGACACCGTCGTCGGTTGCGCGGGCTACGCGGCTGGCGTCGACACACCAATGAAGTTGGCGCGCGCTGCCTTGCAGGCGCGAATTCCAAGGTATTTTCCATGGCAGTTCGGCGTCGATTTTGATGTGATCGGACGGGGCAGTCCGCAGGACATTTTCGACGCACAGTTGGACGTGCGTGAGCTTTTGCGTAGCCAGCACGTGACCGAGTGGGTCATTATCTCAACCGGCATGTTTATGAGTTATCTGTTCGAGCCGGAATTCGGCGTTGTAGACCTGCAAAGCAATTTAGTCCATGCACTGGGCAGCCTAGACACCGCTGTGACGCTGACAACTCCCGATGATATCGGAGCGCTGACTGCCGAGGTGCTGTTCGCTTTACCTCGAATCCGGAACGAGATTGTCTTCCTGGCCGGCGACACCGTGACTTATGGCGAGGTTGCGGACAAACTGGAATCCTCCCTAGGCCACACCTTCGGCCGATCGGTTTGGAGCGAGGAGTATTTGCTAGACGAACTGGCGCGCGATCCGAACAATATGATGCGCAAGTATCGTGCAGCCTTCGCTCAAGGACGGGGTGTCGCTTGGGACAAGCGCGGCACGTTCAATAGCCAACGCGGCTTCGCGGTTACCGACGTGGCTTCGTGGATCAATACGAACCTGATTTCCGGCGGCAGCAAGTAATCGTCGTCAATGGGCAAGGTGAAGGCATCGACGACTGTTGTCAGCGTTCTGATAACTGTCTGTCTGCTTTGGGGCGGCTGGCGCCGCCCTTGTCCTTAAGCGTCTGTCTGCTCTGCCATGTCGAGAGCGCATCGACTTCGATAGCCAGATATCGTACCGTGCTCTCGAGGCGCCTATGACTCAGCAACAGTTGTGGACCGCACGCAAATTGTTTGTGCGCCGGATGGCTATACAACCGGCGGTGGACTCGGCCTCGGACTATCAGGCTAAAGACGCCTCGTCGATGAATTTGAGATCGACACAAGGGTTGAGGAAGGAACGGCGATATCTGTGGTCAAATGGAAACTTAAATAACTTCTGTTTGATGCCAATAGCTCGTTCGCATATCTTCTGAAAGCAAAGTGGGCGCCTGTAACTGCGGCCTCCAATCCCCAATAATCTAACCGGCAGCTTTGGGTCGCTCCTAGCCTGTGGTGCTGGCCATGAGATTTTCAACTTGGAAACTTACTGCGCTTGGTCCAGCGGCTGGGTTCGGCCATACCGGACAGTCGCGCTCTGGACCGGGCTCGGCTTATCGCGACCGGCGACAGTGGGCTGAGAGTAGCCATGATAGTTTAGCCACCGTTGTATACACAAGCAAAGCTTTTCGCGCAGAAAGACTGTTCTGGTCAAATAGATCGTTTGACGGAACAGCAGCGGCGGCTTCATAACGCCAATATGTTATGGTTCATTCAGTTAAACCCCTTCCACCGCTCAACTCAACAGTAACAGTACTTTCCGTGAATAATAACTTGCCTATAGAACAAGCATTTCCGCTCGCTGGCACAAGTGGAAAATGCATCTCTAATCAGGACTGGTCCGCTCATCCATTGGGCAGTGTTAATGAGTGGCCATTCGTACTTCGCGCAAATTTAAGTACAGCGTTGTGCTCTGGCTTCGCATCGTTCGTCGCTTGGGGACCTCAGTTCTATACTTTCTATAATGACGAATATGCGAGAGTCTTAGGGGACAAAGCTTCGCTGGGACAAGGTCTTCCTCTGACAGAGCTATGGCCTGAGATTTCACACGTTGTGCAATCACTCGCTCAGGAGGCTTTCGCAGGTACAACCCAACATTTCGAAGACAGGCCATTCGTACTTCAGCGTCATGGCTACGCCGAGCGCACCTACTTTACATTCTGTTTTAGTCCCGTACACGACAAAGACGGCCTCGTTGGCGGCATCTTGGGAACTCTCGTAGAGACGACCGAAAAGGTAGCTGCGCTATCACGGATTCAGGAAAGCGATGAGCGCTACCGCCTAGCTTTGGAGGCTTCAGGAAATATTGGTACATGGGTTGTTGATCCCGAAACAAATGTGACCTCTATGGACGAGCGCTTTGCTACGCTTTTCGAGGTCGATCTCCAGGTCGCACAAAAGGGTACTGACATCGACGTTTTTACCGACCGGATTCACCCTGAAGATCGCTCGTTGGTGGAAGCAGCTGTCGCAGAAGCCATCAAGAATGGAGAACGCTACGATATCGATTACCGGATCAAACAACGGTCAGGAAAGGTGGTCTGGGTTACCGCGAAAGGGAAAATGTTTTCTGACGCGAGATCCGGTCAGCAGCGTTTTGCAGGAGTAGCCGTTGAAATAACAGAGCAAAAGCAGATGGAGGAAGCTTTGCTTGAGAATGACCGCCGCAAGGATGAGTTCCTGGCGATGTTGGCGCACGAACTACGCAATCCTTTGGCTCCCATCATGGCTGCTGCGGAAGTGCTTCGGCTTGCCCAGTTCGACGAAGCGCGTGTCAAGCAAACGAGCGAGATTATTTCGCGTCAGGGCAGGCATATGACCAGCCTGATTGATGACCTGCTTGACGTCTCTCGTGTAACGCGTGGCCTCGTGACGCTGGATACCATTGACCTTGATGCAAAACGTATCGTGTCGGAGGCTGTTGAACAAGTCCGCCCACTGATCGAAGTACGTCGCCATCACATCGCCGTTCACATATGCCCTGAGTCGTCCTATATTCGGGGCGATAGCAAGCGCCTCGTGCAGGTAGTCGCAAACTTGCTGAACAATGCTACGAAGTACACTCCTGAAGGTGGCGCAATCGATCTAAAACTAGCAGTGCGTAGCGACACTGTTATGATTACTGTAGAAGATAATGGCATTGGCATGGCGTCTGATTATTTGAGCAAAGTGTTTGACATGTTCAGCCAGGCGCAAAGAACAACAGATCGCTCGCAGGGTGGCTTGGGAATCGGACTATCACTGGCGAAAAGCTTAGTCGAAAAACACGGTGGTTCGGTGAAAGCGGAGAGTGCCGGCTTGGGCCAAGGTAGTAGATTCACGGTTTCGCTGCCACGAATTTCCGTTTCAACCACGGAAATAGAAATACAGCCAGATCGGTCGGACAGCATCCGGCATAGCGGCCTGCGAATCATGGTAGTAGACGACAATGTTGATGCCGCCACCATGCTCGCCATGTTCCTTGAAGCGGAAGGGCACCAAGTGATTGTCGAGCATGACTCTCGACGCGCGCTTGAGTTGGCTCGCGGAAACCGCCTGGAGGCTTTTCTGCTGGATATTGGCTTGCCGTATATTGATGGCAACGAACTTGCAAGGCGGTTGCGTGCGCAGCCCGAATCAGCATCTTCGCTTTTGATTGCAGTGACCGGCTATGGACAGGAGCAGGATAAGCGAAGCACCTCTGCTGCCGGATTTGATCATCATCTTGTCAAGCCAGTCGATATGACGCAGTTGGCCTTGCTACTTGCTAACTTAGCGCAAAAAAACGTCGCGGGACGTGGGCGACCTTGAGCGCTTTATCTTCTATGAACGCCACGAACTTACACTTGCTTCCAGCGTGATACACATCGCTGCGAGGCGAGGTCTGAACATTAGGCATGTCGAATGGCCGCTTTGGGGCGACTACTGGCGTCGCCCTTGCTTGTCTTAAGCATCCGTTTGCTCGGCCATTTCGAGTGCGTCATCGACTTCGATACCCAGATATCGTACGGTGCTCTCTAAGCGCGTATGGCCCAGCAACAGCTGCACCGCTCGCAAATTTTTTGTGCGCCGGTAGATGAGTGTTGGCTTAGTCCTCCGCATCGTGTGCGTGCTGTATGCCGTCGGGTCTAACCCTATTTCGTCGAACCATTGGTGGACAATACGTGCGTATTGCCGAGTCGAAAGGTGCGGCGATTGTAAGCGTCCGCTCAGCGCCGTCTTGAGTGCAGGGGCTTTTTGATCGATGATGGCGTCACACCGCTGGGAAGCGGCGTGTTCTCAGCGGGCCGCTGGCAGATTGCAGTTCCAAGGCAAGAAATCATCAACCCGGTTGACGGGATGGTCGGCGATATGCGCCAGCACGTGACGCAACCAGGCTTCGGGATCGACACCGTTCAGCTTGGCGGTGCCGATCAGCGAGTAGATCGCGGCAGCGCGCTCGCCGCCGCTGTCGGCGCCGGCGAACAGGTAATTGCGGCGGCCGATGGCCATGCCACGCAAGGCGCGTTCGGCCGCAGAGTTATCGATCTCGATGGCGCCGTCGTCGCAATAGCGCAGCAGCGCGGGCCACAGCTTGAGCGCGTACAGGATTGCTGCCGCCGTGTCGGACTTGCGCGATAAAGTATCGAGCGTGCTGCGCAGCCAGCGCTCCAGGTCGTCGAGCAGCGGGCGCGAGCGGGTTTGTCGAACCTGCCTTCGTTCGTCAGGTGGTTTGCCCCGGATCTCGCTCTCGATCACATAGAGCTCGGCGATTCGGCGCAGCGCCTCGGTGGTCAGCGGCGTTGCGCGCGCAGCGTGCAGGTCGTGGAATTTGCGTCGCGCGTGCGCCCAGCAGGCCGCTTCGCGGATCGTGCCGTCGTCGAACAAGGCGTTGAAACCGGCGTAGGCATCTGCTTGCAGCACGCCCTCGAACTTGGCCAAGTGAGTCTGCGGATGGATACCCTTGCGATCGGGCGTGTAGGCAAACCAAACGGCTGGCGGCGTCGAGTCGCCGGCTGGCCGGTCGTCGCGCACATAGGTCCACAAGCGCGCCGTCTTGGTTTTGCCATTGCCGGGCGCCAGCACCGGGATCGGCGTGTCGTCGGCGTGCAGCTTCGATGCTGCCAGCACATGGCGCCGAACGGCGTCGACCAGCGGGCGCAGCAAAGCGCTGGCGGCGCCGACCCAGCTCGCCAGCAGCGCGCGATCGAGGTCGACGCCTTCGCGGGCGTAAATAACGGACTGGCGGTACAGCGGCAGATGATCGGCGAACTTGGCTACCAGGATGTGCGCCAGCAGGCCGGGGCCGGCGATACCGCGCTCGATCGGACGGCTTGGCGCCGGCTCCTGGACGATGGCGTCGCAGCAGGCGCATGCCAGCTTGGGGCGTACATGACGGATCACACGGAAGCTCGCCGGCACGAATTCCAGTTGCTCGGCGACGTCCTCGCCCAGCGGCCGCAGGCCACCACCACAGGCTGGGCAGGCATCGGCCGTCGGCGCGTAGACCTTCTCGTCACGCGGCAAATGATCGGGCAATGGACGCCGCACTGACTTCTTGCGCGGCGCCTGGTCGGCCGCCGGCATCTCGCGCGCCGCCTCGGCCTCGTCGGCCTGCAAGTCTTCCAGCTGCAACTCCAGCTGCTCGATCTGATGATCCAGCTTTTCCGACTTGCGGCCGAACTGCATGCGCCGCAATTTGGCGATCTGCAGCTTGAGGTGCTCGATCTCGACAGCGCGCGTGTTCAGTTGTTCACGCAGCCCTTCCACCACCTCGTCCTGGGCAAGCAGCAGCGCTTTCAAGGCGGCGATGTCGTTGGGGAGGTCGGCTGGGCTGAGCATGCGCCAAGTTTACGCGAGGCTTCTACCGTTTACAAGGCCGACGTTGGTTTCCAGGTCCGTTCCGGCCGCCGCCAGTCTATGCCCTCAAGCAGCATCGACAGCTGCGCCTGCGTCAGCGCCACCGAACCGTTGCTGGCCTGTGGCCAGACGAAGCGACCGCGCTCAAGCCGCTTGGCCAGCAGGCACAAACCATCGCCGGTCCACCACAGTAATTTGATGAGGTCGCCGCGCCGGCCCCGGAACACAAATACGTGGCCGCTGAACGGATCTTCCTCCAGCGCCGTTTGCACTTTGGCAGCGAGACCGTTGAAGCCCGAGCGCATGTCGGTGGTGCCAGCGGCCAGCCACACCTTGGTGCCCGCTGGTAGGCCGATCATCGCAGCATCCGATCGAGTACCTGCGCCAGGACGGCCGCGTTGGGCTGTCCAACGATTCGCACCCGGACCTGGCCGAGTTCAAGCACGATCGTGCCGGTGCCGGTGCCGGTGCCGGTGCCGTCGCCGTCGGCCGAGGCCGAGGCCTTGCCTGGGGCAGGCGCCATCGGTGCCAGCACCACCGGCAACAAGCCATCGTCGCGCATCAACGCAGGCACGCCGAGGCGTCCTTGTTGATAGAGGCGGCGCCAGCTGAACACCTGGTTGGCGTTGACGCCGTGTTCGCGCGCGATGCGAGCGACGGAGGCACCCGGATCGAGCGACAGCGCCACCAATGCGCGCTTGAACTCCAACGAGTGCTGCCGATAATGGCCGCGCGCTGTCCATAATCAGAATTTGTGGGCACAAATGCTGTGCCAAAATTCGATCATGAATGGTGGTGGTCAGGCAGTCCAGACGGCGCCGGGACGACGCTTACCGGCGATTCTGAGATTCGACTGGGAAAGAGAAAATCGCCGTGGCGCAGCGCTGCGGCCGCTATCCAGTCCTCCAAGCTCTTCCTGGTCCCTGCGGTAACTTCGAACTGGACGGGTTGCTTCGTCTTCTGCTGCATCACGCTGGCTCGCGCTGCCACATGGCCTCCATGGCAGAGATCGTTGACGCGCAGTCGGACCAAGTCGCACCCACGCAATTTGCTGTCGATGGCCAAGTTGAAGAGTGCCAAGTCTCGAACCCTGCCGAAAATTTCCAGGCGAACGCGAATTGCCCAGATTTCGCTTACGCGAAGCGGTGCTTTTCGCCCCACCAACTTGCCCTTGTTCCACGGCGTACTGTGGCATGCGGAACCTTTCAATGGATTGTTCATGATAGACCTCCTGGATTGAAGCTCTACTATGCGCTTGACTGACGGCGGTCGTATCCGAAGGCGATGTGGTAATTAGTGAGCTTTCCCTTCGGGCAAGATGGTATCCTTGCTCATAGGCCGAATGCGGCCAGGAGCAGACGTTGGGCGCGCTGACTTTTCCATCATCGACTAAAGAAAATCATGTACGAAAGCAACTTAAACGACCTATTGTCAGGCTTGTCTGAGAGGGTCGAGTTTTTGTTGAGGCAGCATGGGACATTGGACATGAAGAATGGGGACTACTGGATGTACGGAATAGATTTAACCATTCCTTCAGTTGATGTGCTTGTCTTTCAGACAATAAATCTCACTCCTGATCTCGTTTCGGATTGCGCGTGCCTCTTGGATGAATATTCCGAAGATTTTCGACTGCGATTTATCGAAGGTGGCAAAGATGGAAAACCATTGGTGCCGTTGGGAGGTCTCAAGCTCAATCGCTATGGCGGCGAGCCAATCTAGTTGGGATCTAAGGGCTTACCGGAAAAGGCATTCGTACACCGTTCGTGAAGGTCCGCTTCGGGTCGTAAGCGGCCGGTCGATATAAACGTTCCTTCTGCAGTCTCCGCAAACAAGTTGTATGCTTGCCCAAGCTGGCGCGAAGGATTTTTAACATATTTGCAGCTGGCGTAAGCCAGGCCTTGCCTCTACTATGAAATTATGGCCCGCTTTAAAAGCGAGCCATTGCCGCTGGTCTTCTGCGGTGATTTCGTTGATTCGTAACGCATGCGAACCCCGGGTTTTCCATCAACGTGACCCAGTCCGAGGCTCTGCTAACCGACAGACCCGACCACTTCCTGCAGTAGGTCAGGGTGGCGGTCCAGTAGTCCCAACAGCTGCACCAGGGACACCGGCGGCTTACTTTTCCCGGCCTCGTAGCGATTGAATGCATTAATACCGCCGCCGAAGATCAGGCCGGCCTCACGCTGCCCAATATTGAGCTTGGTACGAACACGCGCGATGAAGGCCGGGTCAACCTGCGTGGCGTTCACCTGTTTTTGCCAGGCACCGATTTCAAACATGTACCGGTCGGTGTCGTCTCGCTCGAGCACGACTTCGCCGCATACAGGGCAGAACTCGCCGCGCACATCGGCTATGGTAGTTGTCTCGCCCTTGTAAGTGTAGGGGAGGTCTCGGCTATCCGGTGCGAGTTCGGCGCCGCCGCACGCTGGGCATTTCATGATTACTTCTCCTTAAAACTCACAATCAACAGATCGTCGACTACAGTTAGTTTCACGTACACGCTGTAGCCATTGACGGCGGCATGGTAGACATCTTGCCATACGCGGTGATCAGTATGGGTTGTCATGCTCTTGTAGAAATCCGATCGCGTCAGGCTTGCGATGACATTGCACATTTCCTGCAAGTTATGGACACCGACTTCACGCGCGCAATTTGCGGCGCTGATGGTGGCACGGACCTTGTTTGCTGCAATGAGTGCTTTAACATGTTCCAGTTTGCAGTGTGCTGTATGCTTTTCCATACGAAATTGTAACCTAATAGGTTACGTGGTTGCAAGCGAAGACTGAAATCTTGAAGCGCAGCGCATGTCTTGGCCTTCGGCGGCCGGGAATAGCAATTTGCTTGGTAGAGGACGTCGCTGTTCCCGCCTGGCGGGGGAAGCAGCGCAAAGGAGCGGCTGGGCTGTTTCCCCAGTCTCCCTATCTGAAAATTTTCGGCGATGCCACTGATGGCGATACCGGCGGCACCAGCGGGCTAGAGCTGGGCGAAGTCCGTGTCCTCATCGAAGGCGAGCACAACGCGGTCATTACAGCCCCGAGTATTGGATCAGGTGCTGCGATGACCGCGCTGCCCGCAGCCACCAAGTTGTGGCTTGCCGCTGGCCAAAACCGCCCAACCGGCGTTTTTACGAACCCACCCTTAGATGATAATTCGTATTATCATCTAAACCACAGCGAGAGGCTGCTTGAGGTATCGGTTTTTTGGGGCCAACAAATGATGGACTTCCGTTTGACCTAAAAATCACGGCGTTGCATAACCGCCTGTGCACAACGTCGAGCGATCGCTTCATGACAACCCTAGGTGTCGTAAGCACGATCACCGCTGACGCTTGACGAGGTCTCGTCGGCGGGAATCTGGTAGAGAAGGCATAGCAGTATCGGCGCATCGCCTGAGGCGTTGTCGGCGACTTCAATAGCCCGGCTTCCAGCGCTGCCTCATCAATTCCAAGGTGGACATTACGCCACTGATGAAGGAAGTCGGCCCCATGTTTTTTGGTCTTCACCCGCCTTCGCCCAGCATCTTGATGCACGTCCTATCAACCAAGAGGTGCAATCCTATTGCCTTACCTGCTAATTGGAATTATCGGGAATGTCATCGCTAATAAAAACTGCGGGGGGCCACACCAAATCCTATTAGATGAATCGTCACGATGTTGACCGAAAAATAAATCTCGGTAATTGCGACGTGCTGGCTATCGACTTTCAATAATTTCTTTCTAACAGGGCAAATGAAAGCACCGGATCCTCAAATACCGTGCTGTCTATTATATTTCCCCTATATCATCGTCCAGCACCGGCTAATCGACGGATGGCAGCAATCCCCGCCTGCATTTTCTGACGAGCGGAACTATTGGCGGAGTGAATAAATATTCTTGGTGGATCAAAGTTACGTAACGCGACGGCTTCTTCGAGCCATAAGATCACGTCATATCCTGTGCCGCGTTCGTCATCCCCGAGATCATGATCCAGACTGATCTCGGTGACTCCACCCGCATCTAATAGCAATATCGCTTCGTCAGGCCAGTACACCCGAGTCCAACCCTCAGGTGTCTTTCGTTCATCGTCAAGAAAAATTTTCATTTACTAATTCTCGGTAACTTCGCGTGAAAAATCGCACGAAATATAGATGTGAGACTAATGCTGTATGTCCCTAGGATAGGAAACCGCACAAATAATATCTCATCTTGAAAGCCCGAGACCGCCGCCAATGCGGACAGATGAGCTTTAAAATTTCACATCTCGTAGTGGATACACGATCAAAGAATGATAATCTTTGGCACTAATATTTTTTCTGGATCTGGAAGCTAATAGCTTTCTCAAGATTAGCCCCCTCGATAGGAAAATTCTTTTTCTCATAGGCGACAACAAGCATGGACAATAAGTCTAGGCGGTCCCCTTCATGCGTGCCCAACTCGGCTGACATTAGCGTTTCAATCTCTTCTAGCGCCGCCGCGTGATCGCTGGCAGTTTCGATTATCTTGATTTCCATTCACCACTCATTTGACTGTTTATACATTGATCGTCGCACTGCTGACGCACATAAGGAAATTTACAAGCAAAGGGTTACATAAAATATCTCATGTCCGATACGGAGCCATGGAACAGCAAGTTTGAAAAATCAAGGTGTCATAGATTCATTGCTAGTTTTCGGAAAGAAAGGCACCATTCGCGTTCAGATGCGCAAGTGCGCTAATGACCTTGTGAGCGTAAGCGCGAAAAGCTGAAGTACGGCCTCTTTTCCGTTTCGAGCGAGTACTCGTATCTTACCTTTTATTTGCGCTTTGGGTTATCTAAAAGTGTTTGATCGGGGCGGGAATACAAGTGCCGCATTTGATCCGCTGTCTAGCGCGTGCCATGCTTTGGGCTTCCCCTTATCACCTCTCTTCTCCATTAAAAAAATTATAAGTTAGTGAGCATCGGTCACGTGATTACAACAAAAATGAGGGGTCTCGGGGCGTAGCCCTGAGCAGGCAGAAGAGAAAAAAACACGAAGGGGGCGCGGGCCACCGAGTGTTTTTCCCCGGTGTATATGCGCGACTCGTCGCGTATATACGCTTCTCATCCTGTCCTTGAGATGTCTGGGCGGCAGTGGATGTTGCGTGGATATGCTGTGACTGTTAGCGCGAGCGTGGAGCGGATGTGCCTTAAGCGTTAGAGTGGATGAGTTCGATACTTAGTGTGGACATATTGGAATGGTACAGGTGGCGTGGCAGTATTATTCGCGTCAACGTGGTGTTATGATTCGCTTTCTAAATAGTTCCATAGACAAGGGGTATGGCGAAATGGCAGCAATTCGTGACGTCGAGTTAGACGCGATCATCGCCGCGGGGAAAAGCCTGGCGGAGCTAACTCTTACTCACTATGCCACCGCCAAACTAAGCCGAAAGCAGGCTGTCAAAAAGCTTTTCGGGCCGTTGATGGCGGCTTGGGAGGCTGGAGTTCCCTTCGATCAGATGGCTCATGACCTCACTACCAATGGCATCGAAATAACGCCCTCCACCCTCCGGTCTTACTTCTTTGACCTGAAAACAGACGATCAACTAGCTGCAGAAAATGCTTTGCATGAGCAGGAACTGAACAGAATTCGCGGAGAGAGTGAATGCAAACAACTGGCTCAGGGGATGCAGCTACGCCGTGACCTCGCTCAGGCCGGTGCAGTGCTGGTCACCGGCAAGCACACCACAGAGATTAAAGCAGCGTGTCAGACGCCCGCCCCAGTCTTAGACGCCGCGTTAAGTCACCACACGGGTACGGGATTGCCACCCGGTGTCTGTAAAAAGGCCCTAGGCGAGTCGGGCTCGGGACCCGATACTATCGACTCTTCGCCACCATCTACGCCAAACCACATGGCCATCACTACACATAAAGATATCCGCGCTCCGCGATGTGTGATTGCTACGAAAATTATGGTCGAATCTGTGGTGGTGTCGGACGCATTATCTAATGTTGACAGTGGACCCGTGCAGGTGGTGACCCTGAAGGCAGCTCAGCGCCCTACTATTGCCACGTCGGTGCCAAGGGAGAGATTAGCGGTTACCCGAGGCAAAACGCTCGAGGAAATAATGCAAGCCAGTATAGGGCAAGAGGAAACGCCGTATGTTGAAGACCTTGAGCTCCGGCTGGGAGATGAGATATGGTTGGCTTCTGGCAAACCGTTCGAGGGTCACCTTTCTCCTCGGACGCTCCATATGTTGCGCACTGTCGGGCGGGTGATTGCACCAACTATCGGACGCACGTCAAAGGATTTTGTAGTGATGGCACCGGATCTGTGACGCAACATTCCAACGTCAGAACCAGCATGGAGCATCTGCTAGCGGATTTCTTTAATTGCCCGTGCCTAGTTGGGGAACGTTTGCCTAAGGACCGGTGATCGTAGATATTCCGTTGAGACGAAGTCCACCTTTGCAGCTGCGGCGACACATGTTTGAGCACTGCTGCAAACGTATTTTCGATCGACCCGAAAATGGGTATTGACTGCCCATACGGCAAGCACTCCACATTTGTGTTACTCACGAGCAAATCGAATCTACGGCGTCTGCCGTCAAATTCTCAAGCCGTACATAACTTTACTCCTCATGTAGCCATTCAATTACTGTGTCGTGCCGTTGGTCCGGACTCGGCGATCAAAATGAGATATTTTCAATTATTAGAAATGTTTTGCGCAAAGAACGGGTTTTGCAACGGTATCGACAATACTTCCGCAGATTACACAACAAAACACACTACGATTTCGGGCCGCAAATGCTCGTGCATCGATGATATCTTCTTTTTCCTTGCTCACTTCACAGTCAAACGTAAAGTCAAGGCCGAGGTTGCCAAAGTCATCGTGGATTCGGTGAAGACGGAAGCTTTTGAGCTCTTCGTCAGTACAAATATTTTCAAGAGATAAGCAAAACCCCTTAAGTTCGTCGCGCCATCCAGCTGGAGCCGTGGGCGAAACCAGAGGTCGGGTATTGCGAAATATTGTCGGATGAGCTACTACCAGATCTTCGATAATTGTAGAGAGCATATGTATGGATTAAGGCGAGCAATGATTGAGAGAAACATCATCATATAGGAAATTCCCTTAATAGTGGGAAGACAGTCATGGTCCCGTAACGCAATGTTCCCTCAATTATTGAGGGGGGAAGCGTGGAACAAAACATTCCGCTTGTTTTTGGAAAAGTGCTGCGGAAGTTGAGACTGGCTGCGGGGCTGACACAGGAAGAGCTGGGCTTTGCGGCAGATTTGCAAAGGAAGTATATTTCCTTACTTGAGTTGGGCACCCAGCAGCCTACGCTGACGTCGATCGTTAAGTTGAGTGTCGCTTTGAAAATGCGACCTGGGCGCATCTTGGACATGATGGACGAGCGTGAACTGCCGGCGGAAAGAGATGTTGGCCAATGATGGGCGATATAGATTGGCGCCGTTTTCCAGAGAATGATGCGTTTTTTACTATTGATAAAATACGTTATCAATAGTTGATAGGTGCCCCGAGACTCGCTGATTTTTGCACGCAAAAATCAGCCCGGACATTTAGGCGATGTAGGGGCGGCTTAGAATGGCAGGTACGGCAGCACCAGGATGACCAGCTTGGCGATGGCGGTGATCAACGTAACCACTTTAATCGCCAACTTCAGCTTGTCTTCCAGTGCCTGCTTCGCGTTGCGCATAGAGGTCTCAGAAATGACAATGCCCACAGCGAACGGGCATGAAAAAGCCCGCGCGGGGCGGGCAACAAAAAAGCCGCTCAAGGCGGCTTTGGTATGTGTGGGCGTAGTTCTGCCCGACCTGGGAACTATAACATTTTTTGCTGGGCGACGGAATTGGCCGCTTCCGTACAAGGCACAGGGGAGTTATCTTGAAAGTTTCACTTGGTGTTCTCAGCCGTCCCCAGCTACGCGGTAACTTGACGGACCAGCAGTTCAATCAGCTGGCCGATGTGCCTCCAACGATGACCTGGTACGCCAACATCGACAATCAGCAGACCCGCCGTGCCTATCAACGTGACTTGCAAGAGTTCATGATTTTTACCGGCATTGATCGTCCTGAACAGTTCCGCATTGTTACCCGCGCTCACATCCTCGCCTGGCGCCGCGACCTTGAGGACCGTAAGCTGTCCGGCCCGACGATTCGGCGCAAGTTGGCCGCGCTCTCCTCCCTCTTTGACTACCTGTGCGAGGTCAATGCCATCACCGGCAATCCGGTTAAAGGCGTCAAGCGCCCGAAAATGACAAGCCAGGAAGGAAAGACGCCAGCCATTGGCGACCACCAGGCGCGCTCCCTGCTCAATGCGCCGGATACCACCACCCTGCGTGGCCGGCGCGACAGCGCTATCCTTTCCACTCTCCTCTATCACGGCCTGCGCCGCGCCGAGTTATGCGCGCTGACGGTAGCAGACGTACACCAGCGGCGTGGCGTGATGCACCTCCGTATCCAAGGCAAAGGCGGCAAGTTAAGGTATCTGCCACTGAATCCGGGCACCGCCGAGGCAATTGACGCCTACCTCACGTTGGCCGGCCATGTTGACGACGCGGAGGGCGCGCTCTTCCGCCCTGTGAGTAACAACACACGCTCGAGCGGCAACTCGATAACTTCCGATGGCGTGTACAAGATGCTGGTGGGCTACGCTGCGTCGCTGAAGATCAATGCCGCCGGCTTTGGGCCGCATGCGCTGCGGGCGACGGCCGCGACCAACGCGCTGGAGCATGAGGCGGATATCGCCAAGGTCCAAGAGTGGCTGGGGCATGCAAATATTGCCACTACCCGCATCTACGACCGCAGAAAGGTGCGATCAGAAGATAGCCCCACCTTCAAGGTCAACTACTAGCCGCGCCTGCTAACATCCGGATCGTTTGATGTCATCTCTTCCGTCACTTCGACATTCAGAATACTGCGAGCAGCCTTTCACCGAAATCTTGTCGATTAACGGCTTGTCGACTTTATTGCGATAGAAACCAAATTTTCGTCCTCCGCTATGACATTCGACACCAGCAACACTACTGCCCCGCATGGACCAACGCAATCTGAATACCTCGAGGTCATCCGGCAGGGGATGATAGCGCTGCCCGCCACGGGACCGCAAGGATTCGAGGGGCTGATCGCAGAGCTCCTTACAGCGATCTGCCACCGGCCGTACCGGTTGGCCAAGAGCGGTTCCCAGGGCGGTCGCGATGGTGACGACGGCGCGGTGTACTTTGAGGCAAAACGTTATGAGGACAACCTCAAACGACCAACCGTTTCTGACAAGCTCCTGGAACTGCATATCAGCGACATCGCGGACATCGAATTGTTCGTGCTTGCAGCAACGTGCGAGGTGAGCGCCCAGCACCGGGATTTCTACACGAAAGCCTGTCGCAAGATAGGCATTGAACTGCTGCTACTCGACTGGAACACGATCGGCACACCAGCGCTATGTGTTCTGATGTCATTGGAACCCGACACGGCGCGGCGCTTTTTTTATACGTATCTTGCGGACAGCGCGGGTGACATCATGGCCGCGCTGGCGACACAGACTGCCCTGCCTGGCACGCAGGCATTGGGCGCAACGATGCGCGCACAATTGACCAGTCCACTAGCCTCGCTGTCATCTGCGGTCGATAGCGCACGGCAATGGTTCACAAAGGTTTTCGCCAGCAGGCCTTTGGCGCAGCAACATTTCCATCAGCCGCTGACACCACTTGCGGCCGGTACATTGCCTTATCGTGACCGGGAAATATTATCTGTCCAACTCAGCGCGGCTTTCAGCCAACCTCCGGATGGTGCATTCTGGCTGTTGCGCGGCATCGAAGGTGGGGGGAAATCGTGGCTACTGGCTGCTACTTGGAGCGGGCTGGAGCGGCCGCCGTTGTTGGTATTCGTGTTGCCTGAGGAATGTCAGGACCTTTCGCAACTATCTAACCTGGACGAATTTATCGCGCGAAAACTCGCCGCACAGTCCACGCCAACAACATTGGGAGAAACACGTGATCGCTGGCGTCGGCGCCTCAACTTATGGCATGAAGATGGATGCCAAACGCGTCCGCGTATTGTGATCTATATCGACGGTATCAATCAGGTTCCCGATGTAAAATGGCACCGCTGGGTTGAGGCGCTCACGCCTTATCTGGCGGAAATAGGCGGCGTTCTGGTCGTCTCCAGCCGGCCGGATTTTTCCAGGGAACTTATGGAAAGCATCACCACGCCACATCATCTGGTTGATGTGCCGGTGTGGAGTTCCGGTGAACTTTTCGCCATACTGGAAACGCGTGATATCGATACTCGAAAGCTCCCGGCAGCCGTCAGCGACGCCCTTCGCAATCCGAGGCTGCTGCGGATCGCCCTGGAGGTCCTGGATAACCAGGAGATTGGGGCGTTAGACGAATTCAATGCTTCTCGGCTGATGTTTGAATACACGCGCAAAGCTCAGAGCGAGGGCGCGGTCTCGCTGCCGCCAAGTCAGTTCAAGGCAACGTTACAAAAACTGGCAAGGGAATTTATTCAGCGCGTCCAACGTAATGAACGCGATGATCTGCATGTGTATGGCGCCGATTTCGACGCGCGCCTTGTGGCTGCCGCTGAAAGCCGATTTCTCAAGCCTATTCCGTGGGAAGCCAACCATTACACGATCGATAAGGATGGCCTGTCACTGTCGCTGGGCCTGTGGCTCGTGCAGGAAATGGAGCGGGAACTTGGCAACGGCCGAGACCCCGGTGCCAAACTGGTAGCCCTTCTGGAGCCTATTGGCTCCCTGGATGAAACTGCCGAGGCGTTGCTTGCCGCGACAATGGTGGCATTCCTCGATCCGCAAACATCACCAGGTATCAGCCCATTGCTTTTGCTGCGTTATAGCATCTCGCAAAACCGGTCGCACCACGACGAGCCCATGTTACATGGGCTCACACGACGGCACGTAGTCAGTGTTCTTGACAGTGCCGACTTGGCGATCAATCACGGCTACACACCCGATGATGGCGTTATCGGCGTTCTCTTGGCGTGTGCGAAGCATGAGCTGCCTGCATGGGAAATTATGAGCAACCGCATACGCCAATGGCTGGTGAAACAGTCAGATCAGATTGACCGGGTAGCCCACCCCGAGGAAGAAAAGCGCCGCCAGCTCACTAACGAACGCCGGCAGGAGCATTCCGCCCGAGTGCAGGGATTATCAACGGCAGAGAACGCCATACTGTTGACTGCCAATACGGAGCGCCTGTCTCGAGATGTCAACCCTTACCACAAGATGGCATTCTTTCTGTTGCGAGGTCAGGCGCTGGCACCGTTTTCCAGGGAGTTGGTCGCGTGGTCGCTCGGCACGTCGATCCGGCAAAGTTATTACGATCTCCACGATGAATTTTTGATGCTCGTGCGTCACAACGATGTTGACTGGCCAGAGACGCGCCAGTGCTTGGCAATTGCGAGCGCCCCATTGACCGGGAGCGACATCTCGCGTACCGGGCGATGGGCGCTGATACGCCTGCTCAATGCGACCGGCGCCGTAGACGATGCCAACATGGCCGATATGATCTATGCCGAGCTGACAGCGGATCGAACCCCGGAAGAGGGTTGGTGCTGGCGGGAACAATTATGCGCAAGTGATCCCTGCGATCCGAGCACATCGATGCCGGATAATCTGGGCGCTACTGCTGACAGATGGCGCGGCATTGCCCCGGATACGCTGTTTACCATGATGGGGCCAGGCGAAGAAGACTTGTTTTTCACGGACGCCGAGGTTGGAATCAGTCGCTTCATGCCCGATCTGGCAGTCGAGCGATACCAAGTCCTTTTCGAGGATATCAGCACGCGGCAAGGCTTGGGGCTACGGCAAGGCATACAACGTTTGCGCGCAAGCAGCGCGCTGTTGCCCGCTACGCTGCAGCCAGTCCTGGTCGATATGATTGTTGCATGCACCGCCCGCGACGGCTTGGAGATCCACAGCGGTCACGATATTGCATTCATCGTTCACTGCGCGGTCGAAGCGATTTTGCCCCATCTTGATGGTAAGGCACAGTTGGACCTGTTTGAGCGGATGAACACCAACGAGATCACTCGCCTATCCATCGAAATGATTGAGCTGATTGACGAAGAGTCTTTATCTGCGGCGCTATTGCGCGCTTTGAGAGAAGACAACACGGTCAAACTGGCCAACGTGCTTTGCCTGTTCGCCTACTCGGACTCTCCCATCGGCACCATTTTTCCTAGCGTGTTTTACCAGTTGTTGCACCATCGGGATTCGTTCGTCAGAGCGCACGCGCTCGCAACTGTGGTCCGAACCCGTCGAGTGGATTTGGTTGACGTCGTGGTTCATTCTACGTGGAGTGCCCGCTCATTAGGTGAAGGTGAACGGTTAGAAATACACGCCGGCTCACGCGCGATGGCACTCGCCTGCCAACTCGGGTATTTACCGCCGGCGATGGCGTTGGGGCGCATGTCGATGACGCTGTATGGCTTGATCGCCCGCGGCAGCGAGAGTGGTCGCCAGACAGTATGCGGCGCATTGAATTTGGCGCTACGCCGCGTGCTTGGCGTGCACGATGCGCCAGCACTGGCTGAGATAGAGGAGGAGCAGGGTTCCGACGACGATCCGGTGCAGCGCTCCATGTTAGCGCGTACCACCTTTCCACAGGACGTATCGCCAGACGCCGAAGACGAAGAAAAGCAGAAGGCTTGGGATGCGCAACAATCAACGGTGTGGCAAGGTTATTTTCACCTTGATCGCATTCTGACTGCTGCCGATGCCCAACTCGCACTGCATCATGTCAGTCAGGAATGTGTGGAATCATTGGTTCAATCGTACCCCGAGGTGGTCGAAGACTGGCTTGGGTGCATCGAGCGCGCCGGACACATCCAGCAGCGTCTTGCAATGCATTTCTGGCAGCAGCTAGTGATGGCATATTCGCATGTGCGGGGTCAAGTCGAGCCATTGAGCAGGCTCGCTGCGCTCGAACCAATTACCAATGTCGTGCGTGAATATCGTGGACCTAAATGGTTCACGTGGATGCTTTGGCGAGACGCCCATGTTCCCGAGGTGCGTGCGCGGTGCTTTCACCGGCTAGATACCGCGTTGACGGATGCCGCCATCGCGGCCGAGGTCTACGCTGCCGAAGATGCTGGAAGTGGTAACGCACTCGATGACTATCTCGACCTTCAACTCTCCGCCGGCGAGCCGCTCAACCTTTGCCGCGCCTTGATGATTGCAGGATACCGCGACAGTTCGTCGAAGGGTGCGCAACTATTAAAACAATTCGCTGCAGCAACGGGCATGGTGGGGGAAGCCTGGGTAGCAGCTCACTACGCCACCGAACGTAACCTGTGGTCATACCACTGGTTTAAAAAAATGAAAACTGCAACGACGGTAGAACAATTTTGGCTCGCATCCAAACTATTCCTGAAAATTGCCGATGTTCGTTACCGTCATTGGGAGAAAAGCATGAAGTCCGAACAAATCTTTTCGAAGTTCTTCCCTACGATCCGGACCGATTTATACCAGAGACTTGATCGCTGGGAAAAATTGCGAGGCAATAAGCTATACGGTGCCAAATTACCCTGGTGGGACCGATCCTGAATCTTCCCTGCGTGCCTGTCCAAGCGGGCTGCGGCGGTACATCACACAGGCTCGCCTCCTCGACCATACCGTTAAGGGCACCTCGAATAACTGGCTTTCATGACGCGTGAAGGAAAAGTACCTGCCAGCCGACGTTGCGGGTAACAAAAAAGCGATTCGCGCGGCAGAACGAAATAAGCGTCAAAGAGCGGGCAAGCGGATCAAATGGTGGAAAAACAGTCCCTTCCAGCCGATCCCCTCGCTGTTTAGAACGGAGCCAGCCCTCGTTCTTTCAAGAAGACGAGCCGCTTCAGGTTGTAGCTCGCTGCTTTGAGGTACAACGCGAAAGTGGTGCGCAGGATGCCCAGGCATCGCACGAGTTTTCCGCCCATCTGCGCCAGCGCGCCGAACACATGCTCGACGCGGGCGCGCGGGGTGGCGATACGGCGGTTGCGCCGTTTCTGCGCGGCCGAAATACCTTTGGTCGCGTGGCCCCGGCGCTGAATATGGACCTGCCAGCCGGCCTGTTTGAGGGCGCTTTCCCGTTCAGCGCTGGGGTAGCCCCGGTCGGCATACACCGCTTTGCTAGTGTTGCTCGGATCGAGTACTGCCTCGAATACCGAGGTGTCGGCTACGGCGGCGTTGGTGACGGCGATCTTGCGGATGAGCTTGTAGCGCTTGTCCACGCTGGCGTGCAGTTTGTAGCCGAAGTGCGATTTACCGTGCTTTTTGGTCCAGCGTGCATCGACATCTTTTTGCGCACGTTTGTGGGGTTTCCAAGTCAGGGGCATGGTGCCTTCTTTGACCGTGTCGGCCTCGTCGCGCTTGTTGCGTTGTATTGGCGCCTGCACCAACGAGGCATCAACGATTTGACCGCAGCGGGCCATGTAGCCATGTTTTTGCAATTGCAGTTGGACCTGCTCGAACACCAGCGTGCCGGCGCCGGCCTGGGCCAGACGGTCGCGGAACAGCCAGATCGTCTTGGCGTCGGGGATACTGCTGCTCTCGGTCAACTCCAGAAATTGCAGGAAACTGCGCCGGTCGAGCAACTGGTACTCGAGCGCGTCGTCGGCCAAGTTGTAAAGCTGTTGGAGCACTAGGATCTTGACCATCAACACAGTCGAATACGGCGGACGACCACCTTTGGCGCGAGATGGCCTCGGTGCGGCTGCGTCGATGCTGGCGGCCAGCGCGTCGAAGTCCACGTGTTTGGTTAAACCGACCAGCGGATCACCGATCTTGGATCGGCGATCTTCGCGTTCATGTTCTGCAAACAGGCTGATCCGGGGCTTCATCATTGCGGTACTCGTTGGTCGCGGGCTGATACAGAATTTTACCGAACCGGCGAGCGGTAGGCTAGGTTTCTAGAGGTGGCCTTAAGCGGGCACCTCCCTCACCTCGAACGTGAACTCCGCCACGCCGCCTGCTCCCCGGACACTTTGTGCCTAGGTGAAGATCTGCCTACGCCGGCTGGGGGGCGCCGAAAAAAGTCAACTCTTTACGCGCCCAGGGTAACGCAACGAGAGATGTATTTGGGGAGTCGGCAACGGGCCAGATCAGTTCGCTGCCACATGATAAGCCTCGATGCATAATGTGTCGATGCAGCGCGATTCGCAGCAGCTGACATGATGCAACAGGTCTACGAAGGACATCGAAAATATGGAACCGAAGGCAAGAAATGAAAAAGGCGCTTACGCGCCTTTTAGCTAAGGATGTTTCGCTTCCATGAGAGGCGTTCCCAGCGTTGTCATTTACAATGGTAAATACTTTGTCACGACTTGTCAAGCGGAGTGCTCCTTGTCAAGCCCACACCGGACGGGCCTCCCAGCCATTTGGAAAACCCAAGTGCATGCGTGGATCTACATGAGAGCATGACGCGAGTAAAGCTTGCAAACTGTCACGCCACCAGCCATTCAACCCCATTTCTGTCATCAACATCTGTATAACGACTGCGCGACAGTAGAAGGTTGTTTTTTGGGTAAACTCTGCACTGCAGCCTGTGTGCGACTCAGGCGCGAACAAAGTAATGGGATTATTCCACAATCGGTCTTGATGAGCACAAATATTGCGAACATGAGTCAGTGAATGAAACCATGAGACCAGCAATTTTTCCGGGTACGACCAAATATATCGTGCAATGATCTTGCGTCTGTCTATCTTCAGAGCCGCGTAGAAATGAGATAAAGCACCAAAACTCAGCTTCTCGCACACCAACCAAATAGGCGGTAAGACAGGGGTATGATAATTTTCAAAATAATGTGAAAGAGCCAAGCCTTTCTTGGTGCCAGCGCCTTGAATAATCTTGCCCATCACACCGTGAAATTTTATATCATCATCAAAATGAGAGGGATCCAGATACCAATGCGGCCCATGCTGTTCGGCAAGGGGGTTGATAAGCGCAGTGCGTAAAGCTACTTCCAACTTTTCAATCGCATTCAGCGTCAACAACCGGATTTCTCTGTCGAAATTGTACAAATCGACGATGTAACTAAACTTCGTTTTTGGCCGAAAATTTCTTGGGGCGACATTACTCTGAAAGTGCCGCATGTAGATCAGCAGGCGGTAGTACCCGATGGTCTTCATCGCGTTCTCAGCATCGAGGCGATTGTCTATCATCAGTGACTTCGTCCAAAGCCTGTGCAGCGTCTTCGAGTAAGGCTCGGCTATCTTGGAATAAACCTTGGTCACTTTCGCAGCCTTCGCTGGGGCTTTGACTTTTGCTTTTTTTGTTGCCATGCTAGTTGTTCACAATCCTGTCGTCACTGGGCAGATGGCATCATAGGCGCAAGCAGGCGATCCGAGAAGCTAAAAAGTAACACCGATCCGGCGCGCGCTTGCAGAGTGAAAAATTTTATCAACTATCGACGGGCGGAGTCATTTCGGACAGCTGTTGGCGAGCCCCATCTCATCACCCCGACATACGGGAAGAGAGTACGCCATAAAGTAATACAACGACTCGACGTAAACAGCGTTCCGCTTAATCATGCAGATCAAAAAATAGAGCGCCTGGAGCGTTCGCCGTCAGTGTCGGCATTGGCCATCGATAGTCGATGTTGCCTATGCACTCAGCTTAACTTCAAACCACCGTTGGTTACAAATCTGAAGCGACTCAGGAATCTCGCGCCGCCGCTTACGCAAAGCCTTTTCTCAACTTGGCCGCTCTGTTTGGTTGTTCCGAAAATGCGAACGATCTTTAACCTCTGCGCAGTGTGCTTCCATACAGTAAAATTATGATCTAACGTTAGCAAATTAATCTCATGAGATTTCACTCAGATGGGCCGGCGATACCGGATATACTACTACAACGTTGTGATGAGGGCCGCGTCGTATTTCTCTGCGGCGCTGGCGTTTCTTTCCCTTCCGGAATGCCAACTTTTGTCGACCTGACGAAGCACGTCATCAAAAATTTTGCACCTCCCAGCAATTCGGAAGTTATGAAAGCGTTTGGTCCATGGCGGAGGACAAAAAAGCAAACAGGAGCGAACGTACCTCTCGACCAGATCTTCAACCTTCTATATCTCGAATACGGCAAGGATGCAGTCAATGCGCTGGTCACGGAACGATTATCAGCAAAACGGAAAAACAAGGATTTCGCGCATGCGCATGGTCTGATAAAACGAATTTCAAAAAGCGCCGACGGTGTTCCGCAGATCGTTACGACGAACTTTGATCGATTGTTTGAGGTAGAGCCAGAAGGGGTGAATCTAGCCGTTCACGTACCACCTGCATTTCCAGAGCTAAAGTTCGGATCGCAAATTGAGGGGATTACATACCTCCACGGACGACTTGTAGATGCCGGCTCCGCAACGCCCTCATACGTCCTCAGTAGCGGAGATTTCGGGCGGGCCTACCTCTCTGAAGGCTGGGCGACCAACTTTATGCGACAACTTCTCGAACGATACACGGTCGTTTTGGTCGGATATCAGGCGGAGGATCCCCCGGTCAAATATCTTCTACAAGGTCTCAGCCACGACAGCAATAACGATCCATCTCAACTATTCGCCTTTGATCGTGGAGGGCCGGGGGAAGTGGCGTCCAAGTGGCGTGATCGAGGTGTAACAGCGATCGCCTATGCCGAACATTCCGATTTATGGAAAACCATGGAAGCATGGGCTCAGAGAGCTGATGACTCGCGTGGTTGGCGCTCGGCTATCATCGCGAAATGCCAGCATAATCCGAAAGATCTCCTCCCCCATGAACGTGGCCAAGCCGCCCATGTTCTCCGCACCGTGCAAGGCGCCAAATTATTTTCTGCAGCCCATCGGTTCACTCATCCGGAATGGATATGCGTGATGGATGCTGATGTGCGGTCAGCCACGCCAAACGATGGAGATTACAAGTTTGTTCCGCGCGAAGCGTATGGACTTGACGATGATATAAGGCATAGCTCCGATGCCCCCCCCAATCAGGACAACCTCAACGACAATCTTCTTGTGCGGCGCGACTCAGACACCAAGTCAGCTCAGGGTGATCGTCTCGGATGGGCAACCTGGGATCTCCCGAAACGCCTTTGTCACCTCGCCAGCTGGATGGGCAAGTCTGTCGATAGTCCCGTCCTAGCGTGGTGGGCCGCTCGGCAAAGGAACTTACATCCGCTTATGTTCGAGCAGCTCGAACGTGAAGTGAAGCAGTCAAAGACATTACACGGACGTGCTCGGGATATCTGGAAACTCATCCTGGAATATCATCGAACTCCACGCAGCACTCACCGGCTGGGGGAATGGCAGGGCTTAATCCGGCAGATCACCACCGAGGGATGGACCGCAAGCGTGAAACGTGATTTCGTCAACGCCATGAAGCCGCAGTTTGAGATGGCTGCGCCACTAGGCATAAGCCGGATCCAGCCGCCATCGTCGTCATGGAGCGAAATTAAACTGTTTGAATTAGGTTTATTCAAAGTCAGCATTCTTGAGCAGCGTGGCCAAGAATTATCTGTCCCAGACAATCAGTTAGATCAGGTATTGGGTATGCTGGAAGCACATTTAATCACGGCCTCGGGAATGCTGGGGGATATCCAGCCGGCATATTTTGAGACACCGACTTGCTATCCGGAACGCGAGACCGATGGAAAGTCGAGGGGGGAGACGTTTACCGGAATTCTTACATGGTTCGTGCGTCTTTTCGACCGAATCGATGCACAACGGCCAGAACTGGCCCATGCACATGCGATGATCTGGCCGGCAGAAGACCGCTTTATCTTTCGCAAATTAAAACTGTACGCACTTAGCAAAAAAAATTCGTTCACAGCTGACCAGGTTGCGAGAGAAATATGTGCCTTTAACCAAGACAGCTTTTGGGACAGTAAAGTGGCCCGGGAGTTGTTGTTCATGTTGGCGGATCGATGGAAGGAATTTTCGCAAGAGATTCGCGACAAACTCATAGATCGCATACTTGCCGGGCCAGATGAACCAGTAAAGGTCTCTGTCAATGAGTATCCCAAAATGAAAATCGTGCTCGCAGCAAAGTACGCGCGTTACCTCCAATTGCAGGGGTGCCAGTTCTCTGCGGATCGTAGCGAACATCTTGCTGAGCTGATTAGAAGTATTCCTGAATGGAATGACAGCGGGATCCATTCGATGTTGGTCAAGAGGGGGGCCAGGTCGGGATGGTTCGGTACAGACGATCGATCCGATGCCTTGAAGGACGTTCCGATAAACGATATCGTCAGTAAAGTGCTGGAACTTCACAAGCGTGAATTTGGAAGCATGACTGAAAAGCGGCCATTTACAGGACTGGTGAAAGAAAACCCTCGTAAGGCTTTGGCAGCGCTGGTCAGCGCAGGAAGAAAAGGCACCTATCCCACCGCATTGTGGTGCGCCCTGATCGAAGAACTTCCCTCAGATATTTCGCCAAGATTTAGGCGACTGTTTTTAAACCGTATAGCGAAGCTACCGTATAGCATTACCACCACGCTTGCACAAACTTTAGGGTACTGGCTCAAAGGCAACTTAGTTGATATTCTGGTGCTCGAAATGGCTCTTGGATGGGCAGTCTACGACCACTTGATCGACAGTCTGCTCTCCGCTCAAAAAGATGCAATAAAAGCCACTGCTGGAGATGGCGCCCCAATTGATGAAGACGTCCATAGTTTTAACCGTACCCTCGATCGCAGGGCGGCAGGGCCTGTAGGCGACTGTGTTGTTGCTCTATTTAATTTGGTGTCAGAAGCGCCGCTGGAGAAACACTCGCAAATTCCAAACGAGATCAAGATCCGAGTTGACCGGCTCCTAAGCGCCGGAGGTGAGGCATCCGACGATGCCGCATTGGAAGCAGGATATCGCCTCAATTGGTTAATGGCTATTGATCCCGAGTGGGCACTTAGCCGCATTGTGCCGATGCTAGCATTTGACCATCCCTCCTCTCGGCCTGCTTGGAACGGGCTTCTCAGCAGCGAGACACCACCTGATCCGGTCCTGGCGGAAAAAATTAAACCGAAGCTGCTGAACCTTTTTTCATGGATCGACCAATGTTCGTGGGGGAACGAGCTGTCAGATGTAGCGGCCTCTTGGCTGGGTCACGGAAGACTGTTTCGAAAGCGCGGGGCTGGCGGCATAGGAAGTGTTGAACTGCGCTCTGCTTTGCGAACGATGTCCGATACGACAAGGAATAAATTCATTGGATGGCTAGGTGCCGTCGGTACGGACACAACAGGTAGTTGGGTCGAAAACGTTATCCCGCTTATTAATAGAGACTGGCCCAGCGAGCAGCAGTACAAGACCCCTATGTCTGTGCAAGCATGGCTCTCGCTGCTTCAGGAAACGGGCGAAGCCTTCCCCGACGTGTTCGAGGCAATTAAAAAATTTCTGGTTCCAATTGAGACGGATGAACTATTGTATTGGCTTACACAAAGTAGTGACGTAGAAAATTCGCTTGCTGAGCGATTTCCTGAAACGGCGCTGGACTTGATGAACGTGATGACGCCTTCGATTCTGACGCGTACGCCGTACGAACTAGCGACTTTGTTAATAGTGATTTCAAGCGTTAAGCCTAGTTTTCTTTCTGATCCACGCTATATACGTCTTATTGAGTTAGTCGAACGAAATTAGGCGCTGGTGGCAGTGGCCGTTGACGCACATCATACTGGAATACTGTATTTCCGCCTTTTCATGCAACTAGATAGCCATCATCCATGTCGGGGTGGGGGCTGAATCTTTTCGTGGAAATGTAGATTGAGCTGTCTCGGTAGGGCAGCGCGTCCAAGCGATCAACGGCGTTGTTCAGGCGAATGCATTGCTCGTTATTAAAATAGAATCTATGTTCGTCAAGCCAATTGCGCGGTCTCAGGTAGTTTTTGCGCGAAGCAGACTCGAAGTCCGAGATGCTCTTTTCAATGACGCTACGGCTGGCCAACGGCCTTAGCTTTGGAACGACGTCAACGGTTCTGTCTTCCGATACGACTATTGCCAATCTCTTGTTGAGCCTGGATCTGACATAGCGAACGCCGGAATTGTATCTGGAACCCCGCGCCGGAGTGCATTCGTCGTTGGCTTCGCCATCCAGAATGATGCCGAATGCGTAGCAAATGCCGTACGGATCGACCAGAACTGTCCCGTCAATTCCACTGATTCGGCCCAAAAGGACCTTCGATAGAGGCGTGGGCACGATCAAAGTTCCTTGCTTGGCCAACCGGATCGCTTCACGTTGCGCGTCGTCGGACACAACTACCATGCTTCCGTGCGGAAGCGAGATTTGAAATTGAACGAGTTCCAGAATGCGGGCCACGTCATCGTCGGAAGAGTCCGGAAACATCCTGTGGTAGCTGTCTTTGAAGGTCTGCTGGTCTGTGAATTCCTTGAACAGTTCCGGGATTCCCATGCGGCACCGGAGCAAGATCGATTGACCACACTTCAGCTCCCAATAATGTTGGTCCAAGAACGCCACCGTAAAAGCATCCTGAGTGTTCTCGTCGTGGAAGCCTTGCAACTTTCCTAGGCCGTACGCATGCCTGCCGTCCGTGATGATGTCCACCTCCGGGGCCGCCATCTGAAGGACTTTCCTTATCCATCGCGGTTCGGTAAACGGCACCGGCTCACGGAACCGGATCAGGAAATCGATGCTCGGGTTTTCCTGATCGATGAAAACCAGTCTGCCGACTCCTTTCGCTCCTTCATAGACCATCGATGCCACCAGATTCAAGAAAGCAAATATGTCACTTTCAACGTAGCGGTGCCCAATTGACAAGACCGGCGTTGCGAGGAACCCGTTGGCGGCGATCTGTACAATTTCCTTCCTCGATCGCATTGCACCGTAACTGTCCCGACCAGGCTCTGGCGTGGTGAGGTGAGTCGTGGCCTCCTTCAGCACGGCGCTCATCGCGGCCTGTATCAGGCCACGATAGCCATAACTCTGGTTCTCGTCGGAATTGGGAAACGGGGGCAACGCTGGAAACCGTGCGAGCGTCGCGTTCGGAATCTGCACAACTGTGGCCACGTAAAAATCGTCCACCCGTCGGACGCCTCCGCAAAAAGAAGTCACGTCGTTGGCAACGTCGAAGGGGGCGAGTGCCAAGGCGACCGCGACGCCAACCGAATCCTGCCGAATCCATTCTGGTTTGTCCCGCATGCTGGCCTCGTCTCCGTAGAACATGTTCTGAAGCTTGTGACCGGCGACGGTTGATTCGACCGATTCTGGCAATCCAGCGAACAGGTCCAAGGGCCAACGTTCTTTTTCCGGTTCGACGCATACCGCATTTCGGTTGTCGCTGCCTGGAGCCCGAACGCCGACCAGCAATGCGTTTGCGAACCCAGGTGCTCCCAGCTCTTCAAGAACTCCGCGAGCCAAGACTTCTACGGAGGCGCGGAATGAGTACTGATAGGGCCACATGAAGAGGTCGGTTGTAATACGCGTCACGGATTCTCCTTTAGTAAACCGCTTCATTCGTGAAAACCCGTTCAGGTTGGTGAATCTTCAGTCTTTCAATGGCGCTGCTGCAGCTGGATGGCGCAAGTCCCAAATCGCGGGCATGCCCGAGCCCTTGTGGCGGGAGCTCGGTCTGCACAGCAGTTTCATACGTTCGCCCAATCCTTCATATCGGCCCAGGTTTGGTACGCCTCCGCAATCGACTCGACGTGTAGCTGCCCGCTGGATTGCCGCACCCGAACGAACCCGGTGGTGCCGGCTATGGTCCAAAACTCGCCCTCAAGCCAGCGCGAGCGGCTATCCTCGATAAGATCAAGCTCAGCCGCGCCATGTCTTGCTCCATGGTCTCCATTACTCGTACGTTTTTCCTGAAAAAGGTACGCAAGGAATTTCGTTCCGCGACCGCTGTCACATACCAACGATTCCACGTATGAATTCGTCTTCTGCCGTTCGCTGAAGGCGCGAACGGAAATCGCGAAGAAGGATTGCCTCACTACCAGGACGAACCTACCGGGAGGGACGCCCGCGCCGTCGGGCCCCGTCCAGTCCGACTTGAATTGTCCGATCCAGGTTCCGTTCAGGTTAGGCCGGAACAATATCCTCCTAGCATAGGGCTGTTTCCAGCCCCATGAGAAATAGATGGTCCACGCGATTGAAACGGTACCTGCCGAGACGTTTAGCGCTTTCAGGCTGGCAATTGAAAGAGGTGTGACGCCCGCGAATACAATGGTTGCAAGCCAAATCGCCGCCGAAAGACCAACTGTGACATAGGCAAATATCTTTATTTCGTCGGGCTTCACAGGGTCGTCTCCTCCCCGTCTTGAAAAACAATCACCTTTCCGTCCTTGCCGACTATTAGGACCGCGACGACGTTTTCGATAAGCGCCCCAAGCTCCGCCGCACGGTATCGCGCGCCAACGCCGTACCGCTTTGCCGCGTATCCTTTTGGTATGGGTGGCGAGAAGAACTGCGCGAAATGAGTCAGGCCGAGGCTCTCGTGCACAAAGTGGAACCCGTCGTGCCGGTCGTCCGAATATCGCGAAACTGCAAACAACAGGTCCGCGATCTTCGAAACGTCCCCCTCGGGAAAGCCCAATTCCGATCCAGGTGTCAACGGCGTCACGGGAAGGTCGGCAATGCTGCCCCGGTAAAACACCGCGCCAAACCCCGAGAAGTCGGACGAACTCGGCACCACTTGCCGCTCACAGACATATTGAACTATTTCCTGAATCGAATACATCGCCCCTCCGTTGCGTACGTGGACGACAGATTGGGGAATAGTGGCCAACGGCCGATCACGGCATCGGCACTCATGCTACGGCCTCCTTGTATCGAATTCACAGAATAACTCACCAGTTGTTCCACAAATGGACTAAACCATTCAGGAACGTATCGCAACTTTCAGAGTTCCAGCTAACATCACTATTGTCATTCAGTAGATTATATTGCTCATTTGCGCACACGAATTTCCTTCTGTCAGCTGCCAATAACCAGTTGATGCATTTAACCATTGATTCGTCATAGCTGGTTCCAAACATTTCAAGTGGAACGTTATAAAGCAGACCCTCGAGGTAGTATGAAGGGGCAACTCCCTTGCCTATCATTCCTTGTTCGATAAGCTTCTGTCGGCTATTTTTAAAGATGCGAACGATGTGCTTGAACCACTCGTTGGTAGACTGATTCTTCGTGATCATATTTGCTTTGTGCTGCTTGGGGTAATTCGCTACTCTGTTACCATCCTGCTTATGAAAGCTTATGCCCTGGACGAAAGACTGATCAGAAGCCGACACATATCGGTTGTACCTGCGATGCTGTATCGCAATAAGGACGTCTGCCTTACGGCGGTTGTGAAGTGGTTCGATCAAGATTGCTTTACTTCCTGGCTTAACGTACTCGCCAAATCTGGCATAAAGCGCTGCAAGAACATCGTCCCGGAAATGAGTATATGTGTATTTTGCTGGCCCGTGAACAGCTGTGAATGCCTGACTTTGCTCAAGCGGAAGGTTCGTCAAATCGTATGTAAAGATCGAGTCAAGGCAGACGACTACATCTACATCGCTTTCTCTGTAGATGTTGGTATCATTCCCGTAGGAGCCCTGCAAGAACACATTATAGTTTTTTGAAGCATACCCAGTGTCATTGGCCTCAAGCGCTAACTTTACAGTAGAGTACGTTTCTTTCGAGGTTATTTGCGCGCCGATCGCGGCCATTGTTTTTAGATCGGCTTCGGGAATTGCCATGTTCAGATTCCTTATGATAGTAGCTTCTTCAGATCATCCTCATGTTTTCCGAATGACTCGCCTCCTCGCTGATAGAGAATGTTTAGTTTCTTAAGGTCGTGCTCCATTAAGTCTGCTGCCATATCAGGTGTATTATAAGTGTCATTGATCCGAACCATTGGTACATCCTTAAAAAGCACGCTTGTTAAAGTCTCCATTGAATGGGTATTGATACCTAGCGTTTTGTGCAGTAAGCGAACGAGGAAAAATTTGGAAATCACCCAATTGTGCCAGTATTTTGGTGGCTCGGGATAGTTCCCTACACCAATACTGAGCACGCGCAACTGGTCATGCTCCATTTTAAATGCCTTGACCGCATCGGCAATTGCGTAAAGAGTTGGATTGTTCGCGCAATATCCTCCATCCAGCAACTCCACTTCGCTACCGTCCGCAATGGTAACCATCTTGCGATTAAAGATTGGGTACGCTGAGCATGAGGCAACAACAGCGTCAGCTAGCGTACATCCAAATCCAGGTTGAAAAGTCGCCTTCATGCCGTGCGCTTGCGTAACGCTTGTCTTAAAAATCATTGGCTTTTCTTCGAGCCAGCGTGCTGCAACGATGCCTATATCAGTCTGCATTGCATCGAACTTCAAATCTCTGTAGATCTCAGCCGCCAGCCTTTCTAGAGCGGCGGATCGCGCACCACTACTACGCAACGCCATGATGTTCGGCACGTGTGTCTTGTAAAGTTCGTGAATCTCCGCAACCGTTTTTCCAAGGGCAATAAGAGACGCGATTATTGCGCCAGTACTAGTACCAAAAATTAGATCAAAATGTGTACTAAGAGGCTTCTTACCCAACATAGATTCGAGCTGATTTAGAACTCCAAGCGTATAGAAGCCTTTAGCACCGCCGCCATCTAAGCTTAGAATTCGGCATGTCCTTGCCGGTACTGAATTCATATTCATTTAATTAGTTGTAACTGAATTCTGAGTGCTGCCGACTCTCTAATATTCCTATAGATCTCACAATTTTTTCCGTAGGAAGTTATATCGATGTCAGCAAGTAGATTAACATTTTACATAATAAAAATGTACGTAAATTATCACATGCCTGAATTTCGGGATTCTCCTACAACGTAGGCTCATACCTAAAATTCTGAATGCGATCCGGGAAACGGCAATTGGCAAGTAGCGCAGCAAGAAACTTGTCTTCAGTCGAGTTCGGGAAAAGTTCGTGGGTTAACATTCTCTCAGCTAACGGCAACTCGAAATCGATTTTAAAAGCGTGTACAAGATAGAGGCCTGCAAGATTAATTGCAAGGGAAGAGGAACGACAAATTACACATGACTGGTTCTTGGGACGAAGGGGCTCAAGATTATGGAGTACCCGACCATGAGCATACTCATGCATCTCATGTCGATCGTGCTTGAAGATGTACAATATTGATTCTCCTTCGTTCCTCCCGACAAATTGATACTCAGGGCCAATAACTGTTGACCTGTACTTGTGACTAGCGAAAAAGAGGGCGATCCTGAGGTCGCTCGATAGATCTAGGTAAGGCGTCGGAAGACCGTAATGCTGCAGAAGCGTGTCGAGGAGATCGGGAAGGTTCATTGGTGAGCCCAGCGAAAGATCTAGCTTGATACGACCGTATGTGCTCAACAATGGATCGTCGCAATCTTCTAGATCATGTGCTGAAGCCAACCATTCGCCCTGATCAATTCTCTCTTTTATCCGCCGATTAATGTCTTGAAGATCGAACTGGGACTCAATGATTTTCATCCACTCAGGCCAAAAGAGTCCCTCGAAGCCGTGATAGGAGCTAGGTTTTTTCTGCAAAAGGGTTCGCCAAATCGACGGGATAAGCGAAACCTCACCTAGCCCGTCAACGATAAAATTTGGGTTAGGTATCTTGCGTGTTGTTTGATAGTGCGTAGTCTGTCCCCTGAACAAGAGCTCCCGTCCATTTAACTTGCCTCGCAGATCCTTTATTTGCTGCTCTAGGTCACCTATAGAGGTGGCGGAAGTTACTTTTGGGGGCTTTCTGAACATGGGAGTGCGCGACTTCGCAGCTCCGTACCACATCTTAAACGTGCTTATATCGAATCGCGTTATAGAATCGATGCTCATGATTGGGCCGCCGTAATAGCGATCAATTATCGTATCGCCCTTTACATTTACATAGCCAGACTCGATCAGTGTATTGTGTTCTTCGGGAGGAATTCCTGCTTGTTCAAAAATCTGGCGAGTTCGTGTAATGTCAGGCCGAACGAAGTTATCTGGCCAGTCATAGTCGTCTTTGAAGTAATTCCAATAATTATGAAAGGTAAACATTCGTCCTCATTTGGGGGATAGGTGTGAACGAGAAGTAACCTCTCAGTCTTCTCGCAGCTGACTTCATTCTCGCCATGACGCTTGATCTAAGCATCTAGATTTTTAACGTTGCCCCGTTCAATCATGTCGCGCAACGCTAACTGCCGTTACGACGGGGAGGTTGTGTCGCATGCGGAAGTCCGTATATGGACTCCCCCTCGTTTGCAAACATTCCGTCTTTGACTTTTAGGTACGACTGCTCACGTATATTCGGTCTCTAACTGCTCTGCCCGTTCCGGGCAAGGACCATAATGGGCTATTCGCGCGCTGGCTCCCTATCGCTTCTCCGGACTCAATGGCCTCAGACATTCTCGGGTTCTGCCAGCGCCGGTTCGACCTGTTGGCCATCATCGGCTTGTTTCGCAATCGTGGTTGGATACTCTTTTTTACGTACTAACTGCTCACTGCTTAGACCGCTTCGAGACCAGGCTGACAATCGGTGCCCTTGGTTATCATCGCCCAGGCGATACGCGCCGTCTTGTTGGCCAGCGCGACCGCCGCGATGTTGTGGTGCCTGGTCTGGGCGATGTGCGTTACCCAGCGACTCATCCGATCATTCTTGCTCGCCGCCGTTCGTAACACTGAACGCGCCCCGTGAATCAACAGCGTCCGCAGCTGAGCGTCGCCGCGTTTCGTAATACCCAGCAATCGCTCCTTGCCGCCTGAACTGTTTTGCCGTGGCGTCAGCCCCAGCGACGCCGCCATCTAACTACCACTGCTGAACTGCTTCGCATCGCCGACATTCGCCACAATCGCGGTGGCGATGATCGGGCCGACGCCGCGCAGCTGTTGCAGCCGAGTGGCGACCGGATCGGTCGATGCCGCTATTTCTATTTCCTGATCCAGTTCCTTCACTCGCAGTTCCAGATTTAGCAGATCGAGCCACAAACCGCGCAGCATGCGACGGAAATGTTGCGTTAGCCCGTTCTCCATATCTTCCAGCCACAACGGAATGGCTGCTCGCAGTTGAATCATTTCCCTTGGCGCCACCAAGCCATACTCACTGCACAACCCACGGATCTGGTTGCCCTTGGCGTAGCGCTGGCTCACGAGCTCCGCTCTGATCCGGTGTATCGCCTGCAGGTCCTGCTGCTCCACCGATTTGACCGCAACAAAACGCATACTCGGCCGGCTCATCGCCTCGCAAATCGCCTCCGCATCGTTGGCATCGTTCTTGTTGCTTTTCACGTACGGCTTGACGAACTGCGGCGCGATGAGCTTCACCGTGTAGCCGCGTTTCTGCAATTGCCGGGCCCAATGATGCGCACCGCCGCAAGCTTCCATACCAATCTCGCAGCCCGGTTCGATTTTCTCCAGCAATGCCGTCAACCATTCTGACCGGCCAAGCTTCTTACGCCAGACAACCTTTTCGCAACGATCAACCCCGTGCACTTGAAAGACACTCTTAGCGAGATCAACGCCGAAGCGGATAATCTTCATGGTGGACTCCTTCTTTCAACTGGTTGTTTCGAAACTCCAGTTTAGGCGCTCAGGCGCCGATAGGTGAGGAGGAGTCCATCCCATTGGTTCTGGCCGAAGTCGGTCGATGGCCATAAGGATAACATCTTGCTCATCTGAAAAATACTCGAAATCTCACAAATCCAAGTGGCAGCGTTCAATGCGACCGGGGGTCGGCGGAGAGTGAGGACGAGTGGCGGCGACTTATGAGCATCGCTGGCAGCAA
This sequence comes from Duganella sp. Leaf61, assembly GCF_001421905.1. NCBI lineage: Bacteria > Pseudomonadati > Pseudomonadota > Betaproteobacteria > Burkholderiales > Oxalobacteraceae > Duganella > Duganella sp. Leaf61. Next base: position 41,500 of record NZ_LMLM01000008.1, on the reverse strand, counting down.
CGGAGAGAGTACTTAAAGCTATACGCGCGACTAAGCGGCCATGCGGATCATACCGTGCCCACCGAGTTAAAAATTGAACGCTGAGGATTTTTAGCAACTAGCCAGCGACCTGCTGCGTGTCCATAAGTTAGTGTGGCTCACGGGACCCGATCCGATCGTCAAGCGCCCGGAGTAAAGCGCCCGTGCTGGATGCCTAAACCCCGCGACGATGACTAGCAACATCGTATCGTGGACATCTAACTTCCCATTCATCATTCGACTGCATCCATTAGCCATCTACTCCATGCGCCTACGGATGCCGTCCATCGCGACCATACATCATTTGAGCGGCGTCTGCCAAGCGACGCTCCCGAGCTCGGACATATACGGCTGTTGTCTCCGCGCTGGCGTGGCCCAGAATTTCTTGCACAACGAAGAGATCCACGCCTCCTTCCACTGCCAACATCCCGAACGTGTGCCGGAAGGCGTGCGGCGTGGCGTCAAGTAACGCAAACATATCCTCCTGCGCTAGTTCAGCATGGGCACCGATTGCTTTCAAATCGTCATGCACGCGTCGCAGCGCGCCTGTGACCACGTCGTACAACGCGCCGGCCGTATAACCGACATGTCCGCCGCGATCGGTGCCATGCCGCGCCAACGACGCAGGCGTAGACGGTATAACCAAGGGCGACAGCAACGGACGATCATTGCCAGCCTCGTCGAAATCGGCGCCAAGATCGGCCCAATGCGCGCGCAGCGCATTAATAGTTCGAGGACTGATGGGCAATACCCGCTTCTTCCTGCCCTTCCCCACCACCTTCAGCATCCACACGCCCGACACGTGACGACTGGGGGTAAGGGCGCCGCGACGGGCCGATACCGCCTCCGCCCGGCGCATCCCCGAATCGCCCATCAGCAACAGCATCGCCAAAGCGATGCGATCCCGCCCACTGTCGGCCTGCTGGGCACGACGCGCAAGCGCCGCAATCAGCGCCTCCCAGGCTTCGGCCGTAAGCGCTTTGTCCACCCTGATCGGATCGGTCTCGATATCGACCGCCGGGTCCTTGACCGCCAACCAGGGATTGCCGCCCAGGTAACGCACGCGCGCCAAGTATTCAAACGCCGCCCGCAAAATCTGCACCGTTTGCCTCTGCGACGCCGGCGACATGGCCTTGTCGGAGAACGGCCGCCACCGGCGACTGGTGCGCGGCGCGCGCGGACCACAGAATCGTGCAGCGGGTACGGCAAGGAACCGTACGTATGCCTGGCATTCATCGACCAGCAGCGACGATATCGGCTTGCAGGCGACCAACACGCTCCACAGCACCAGGCGCTCCAGTTCGCGCCGGTAGGCACGCAGCGTGTGCGGCTGGCCTTCGTACCGCGCCAGGTAGCAGTCGATCGCCTCAAGATCATTGGTCGCACTGATGAAACAAAACCGCTCGGCGCGGTTGATGCCGTGACTGCCGTCATACAGCGTGGACAGCAAGTAGGTACCCAGCGGTGACAGCACGCCGGCGGTGACATCGAGCACGGGAAGATTTTCAGGTGCCACCAGCGCGCGCACATCCGTATCAATGCTGCCCAGTGTGGCGGCGTGGCGGCGCAGCCAGCGCTCAAGGACTTCCGCACGGCCGCGTCCCACGCGCGGTACCGCGCGCCACCAAGCTGGCCCGCGCACGCGGATCATCGCCAGCAACTCGCCCAGCGTGCCGACCTCCTCGCCACGCAACGCGGCCGTCAGGCGCGGCCGGAACCAGCGGCCGACAGCATCCGCCGGCGCGGGTACCGGCTCCGGTATGTCCGCCGCCTGCACCAGGATCGATAACGCCTTGGTGGTGATCGTGCCGCCGCGCCGCGCGTTTTGCAAGATGTCGGCCAGCGCCGGGTTGTGACCGATCGCGCGATCGACCAGGTCATCCCGCATACGAATCAGGAAGCGCTCAAGGCCATATTGCACCTGGGGGCTGTCCTCCTGGTAGTACAAGTCGGCGATGCGCTGGATGGGCAACTTTTGCACGTAGGCCCGCAGCGCCGTGTAGTCGGTGCGGTTGTAGGCCACCGGGGGGATCACGATGTTGGTATTCTGCACCATTTATTTTCCTTCGTTTTTCATTGAACCGTCAGCGGCTCCGCCTTCGATATAGACTGCCCCATCGCGGCGCACTGTTCCACGACGAGGCGCAGCACCAGCCACCAGAGATAGATGCCATACGGCCCGCCAACCAGCCCCTGGTCCGCCAGGCCGTGCGCCACCATATTGCGCAGGTTCGGTCCCGCCGGATCGCACAGCAACGCGCGCATAGTGAAGGTCAGATCCACATCGAAGGCCTCAATCATTTCAGGACGTTCGATCAGGCTGGACAGGCCGATTTCGGTATCGAGGCAATCGGCGTCATGCGTCGTGGTCAGTGCCCCCGCTGCTTTGAGCCGCGTACGCACGATGTGTTCGAACTGTGGCACCAGGATGTGCGTCGCCTGGACGAAATCGCCGCACCAGCCGGCGTGCAATCCCTGCGCGATCAACCCGGCGCGCCCGCCCTGCACTAGCGGAGCGTGCCGGGCGGGCGCCAGGAATGTCTCAAGATCAAAATGCATCTCCCGCCACATCGTATCGAGCGCCGGGAGGTTAAATCCTGTGACGGTCATGCTGCACAACAGGTGGCATGCCTGGGTCGCTTCGGCGAGTACCTGGGGGTACGTGCGGCGCCATCAACACCGAGGCCCGGCCGTCGGGCAACTGCCCTGCCGTCATCGGCTAACACTATTGCGTCCTGCATGCGACCAGCACTTCCCGTCACCGCATTTCGCTCTACAGCGGCAATGAGCCGCTCGCGATTCGGTAAGGGTTGAATACGGACCAGCGTCCACAACGCGCGCAATGGCGAGTGGCAATGCATCCGAAACGCGGCCTGCGATACGTAAGGCGCCAGATCAATCACATATTCAAACGGTTCCATCTCATCCAAGGCGGCGCGCCCTGCGGCGTCCTGCTTCGTCCGCAGCGAGGCGATCATGTCGTCCACCTGGTGCTTATGACGGTAGGCGCCCGGCACCGAGCGGAACATGTCGATCGCCTTGGCATACCAGTATTTTTGCGCCAACGCGGCGCCAGCGGCGTCGCCCAGGGCGGCCATTATATGCCCGACCATGACCAACATCGCCGCCCGACGGGGACCACTGTTCGGCGCGCGTTGAAACCATCGCGCTGCCACTTCGGCGTATTCCAGTGCAGCGCGGTACTCGCTCTCCAGGCGACTCGCCTCGGCATGCGCCGCAAACAACTCGCCGATCTCCGCCCCGTTATCACGTGCGGCACCCTCAGCCCACAAGGGGCCGAGGTATGACAGTGGCAAATCACCATGTACAGCAACCGCATCGCGAAACGCCTGCAACAGGCTCGCTTCAATCAACGCAACGCGGTCGGCGTCGCCGATCCCCCGTGCCAGTTGCAACGCGCGGTGCCAGCCATCGCGCGCCGACAGCAGCCAGCTGTTCTCATCGAGCGCCGAGGCGCAGTAGGTATCGATGGCCACGTGGGCAAAAGCGATGCCACGTCGGCGATCGCGCAACCAGACGATATCGGCCAGCCGTGCCTTCAACAACGGGTTCGTCACGCTGCCGGAGAGCTCGGACAGGGATGCTACCTCGTCAGTCGAGAGGTCTTCGGGGGTGAATCCCCGGCGGCCATCGGTCGCTCTCCATTCGGGTTGAAAGGGCGCCGTCCTGTTGTCAGGGTCGAGCTGCAGTGAACAGATTCGGTCAAGCAGTATCAACGCGCGCTCACGCGTGTGGTCCCCTTCCCCACGGGCCGTGCCGATCTCGCCATTCAACTCCGTTGACATCGTTAAATACCAAGGCTCGGGACTGCGGGCGAACGCCGCCTCGTAGCCGCAGCCGGTCAGGTCGCCGGCGGTCAGCGGCTGCTCAGGGGTTTCGGGATGTGCAGTGGTCATACGGGGGCGGCTCCGGGGTGGCCGAATCGCGGCGCCAGACGGCGAAATTCGCAATCAGCTACGGTGTTATGCGGGTTTCAGGGAGCATCATAACCTTTTCAAGCCTAAAAAGGCTAATAACACAACAGTGATAATGAGGATTATCACGGAAGACAGTTGTTTTACCGCTGCCTCTTGCGGTATCCGCGAAGTTGTACACCAGGCTGCGCCTGGCCCACGGCCAACGACGCTTTCATGTGCAAAAACTCAGTGTTGTCGCCAATCTCCAGCACGGTGCCCTCCCCATGCGGCTTTACAAATTACCGAACAGTTGCTTGAGCAAGTCCAGACTGATCGATTTAAGCGACTCTGGACGGCCGTGAGCACCAGGGACGGGGCCTGCTGCTCCGCGCTTCCTTCTCGACCACGCTCTGGATCGCTTTCGCTGTCATGTCGTTTTGTTGGCGCTCAACCATACAGCGTACTAGATGTGAAATGGGGCATTCGGGCAGGATCGCTCCTCGTCCAGTCAATCGGCGCAGCGCCTCATCGAGATCAGAAAATTAGCATTGGTGATGACTTCTTGGCGCGGCAGGCCCGGTGTACCGCATGCTATTCTCTTCGCCGAGCGACACCATGTGGAGGAAGCGGTCGCGTGATTGCAGGACCAATATTTACACAATATCGCATGCAGCGATACTGTGTTGCGCACATGATAAATGGAAGTACTTCACCTAATCGAGGTAGGTATGCCTGTTTCGCTGCTAGTACTACGGTAGCTGGCAACAGCCACCGTTGCGCTTGATGCCGTCCAGCGTGTACAGGCCACGGCGGCCGCCCGTGGCGATGCCGATGGCATCCGCTATCACCAAGCTGCAATCTGCAGTGGAGCAACTTGCGCAAAAGCGCGACCATCGCTCTGATCTACTCATAGGTAACTGCCTACCAGCTGTCCTATGCCCCCACTGTGCGCTGCCCGCGGCTGGAGATTACGGCTATCGCGAGCAGCGCCAACCCGCCGACATGGCGCCACCCCACCCCGGCTGCCGCGTGGCCATGCCCATTCATAACGAAGGAGGCGTATCAATTCTTGAGGAGCATAGCATCAGGGTGCAGTTTCACACTGCGCAGCATCGCCATCACTAGCCGTGACGTGCTAAGTCTAACGGTGCAGAGGATTGACGGTTTGGTCCAGAACCGCAGTGAGGACGCGTAATAAGGACGGAGCCATGATTCCGTAACGTCGCCAGCGCCACCGCCTGTGACTAAGCCCAGGAGAATTTAGGAATTAGTTTGGAGCCGTAATGCTACTGGCGGAAAACCCACCACAAGAATCATTTATACGCCAACAGGATACTGGGCCTTGACCATACGTCGTCGTGACGACAGAAGCTGGCAGTGGTCCGAGTGCGATTGCATTGCATGTTGGGCCTCAAGCCACATAGTCGTGACGCAATACTTACATCCGTTATTTAGGAAAATTGGCCGGGTCGAATTACTTTACGGTCCGCAAAATAAGCAACATAAAGCGGTGCATGGCGCGCCACGACGATGAATAGGAACGTTACGATGCGCGATTTTTTGATGTGTATTTTGCAGGACGGCCCACGCTTCATGGAGGCGGCACAGCTGAATCTGGGCGGGGCAGCAATCCTTCTGGTACTGGTAGCAATGCTACTCGTTGCTGCCGTCTATGCAGCTCTCAAAGGTGTGGGAAAGGTTTTCTCCAGCTTCTTCTAAGCTGTGCCCCGCCAAGGACAGCCCTCCTCAGGAATCGGGTATGTGGCATGGGATCGGTACAGCTGGGGCTAGTCTCGCTGACCGCTTCAGTAGGCGCGGTCGGCGTGCTGCTGCACGCAAAGCTTTGCGGATGATCGCACTGATCCGACGTGCTCAACCAAAGATTTCAGCGAGCGCCTGGCGAAGGCAGGCATAAAATCGCCTGTGGGCAATAAGAGCGGCGGTTACAATACAGTCGTGGTCAAGACGTTCAAGGGGCTACAAATCTGAACTCTTCCATTGCCACGCACCCTTGAGAGACCCGTGAGTCCATTGAACCGGGCAGTCTGAAGCAGGCGGACTGTTTCAGCCGTCATTCACAGCTCGAACCGCTCAGCTGTGTCACGCTGTAGGAAGATAAGGCAAATTTTTACAACCAATTGTGCGGTCAAGTGGCTATTGCTCGGACCACATTACCCGATACCACGAAAGCCAAGGAAATCCACCATAGAACAGAACGAAACAGTTAAGTCATTGATTTCTTTGAGTGTTCGAGTTGAACATCACTCGCTATAACCCAAAGAGCTGCTTATGAATTGAATAGCGTTCAACTTGAACACTTAATAAAATCAACGACTTAGATGTCATCTGCTCATTAGCGGGTTAATGGAAATTACGACTGCTCGTATCCAGGTCACCAAGCAAATGCGTCAAATCCACCAAGCGCTTCGCCCCAGATGCCGTACGTTGTTCGAATACTGCCATTGTCCATACACGCCAAGCAGCCGTGCGCCCATCACTTCCCTGCTCTGCTCTTCAAGTAAACTTGGCCAAACGATGACGTTCACATTTCCTGTCTCGTCCTCAAGCGTCAGAAACACTACCCCTTTTGCGGTCTCCGGTCGCTGCCGCACCGTGACCAATCCGCAACCACGCGCAAGGCGCGCGTCGCCATACAAATTCAACACCTCGGCCGGCATGAATCGCATCGCATGCAAGCGCTCACGCAACAAGGCGAGCGGATGGCGGCCAAGCGTCAATCCCATGTGCCGATAATCTGCTACCAACTCCTGCCCTTCCGTTGCCGGTGCTATTTCCAGTTCATCCTCGACGATATGCGCCTCGCGTAGCTGCGGCGTTCCATACCGCCTGGCGGCGATTACCACTGATACCCGCCAATGCATTGGCACTGGCCAACAGTTTGAGTTGAGCCGCATCAAGCGCAGCACGCATACCCAAGTCATGCAAATCTTTGAATGGCCGTACGGCGCGCGCCTCCTTGACCCGCCAGGCTGCGTCGCGTTCCATGCCCCGGATAAGATTGAGGCCGAGACGGACCGCCGGCTGCTCGCCATTCGAGGTCTCTAACTTGGCATCCCAGTCGCTGATATTGATGTCGATGCCACGCACTTCTACCCCATGGCGTACCGCGTCTTGCACCACCAGCTGCGACGGGCTATAAAATCCCATTGGCTGGCTGTGGAGCAAGGCTGCCAAGAAAGCCGCCGGCTCATGGCACTTCATCCAGCTCGAGGCGTAAGCGAGCAACGCAAAACTCGCCGCGTGCGATTCCGGAAAGCCGTACTCAGCGAACCCACGAATCTGGCCGATGATGCCGTTGGCAAAGTCGGCGCTGTAGCCGCGCGCCGCCATACCGGACCTGAGCTTTTCCTCGAACTCCTCCAGGCCCCCTTTTCTCTTCCATGCTGCCATGGCCCGGCGCAGCTGATCGGCCTCGCCGGCCGTAAATCCCGCCGCGACCATCGCAATCTGCATCACCTGTTCCTGGAAAATTGGAATACCAAGCGTTCGCGACAACACCGCCTCCATCTCGGGACTGGGATACGTCACCGCGTCGGCGCCCTCGCGCCGGCGAAGATACGGATGGATCATCCCACCCTGGATCGGGCCGGGACGGATAATCGCCACCTCAATCACCAGGTCGTAAAACACTAGAGGCTTCAGGCGCGGCAGCAGCGACATCTGGGCCCTGCTTTCTATCTGGAACACGCCGATCGTGTCGGCCCGGCAGATCATTTCGTATGTCTTGGCATCTTCTTTCGGGATACCCGCCAACTCGAAACGTCCACCGCGTCGGGCCGAAACCATGTCCAGCGTGCGCCGCATGGCGCTCAACATCCCCAGCGCCAGGATATCGATTTTTAACAGCCCGACGGCATCAAGGCCATCCTTGTCCCACTGGACAATGGTGCGGTCCTCCATGCTGGCATTTTCCACCGGTACCAAACGAGAGAGCTTGCTGTGAGAAATGACGAAACCGCCGGGATGCTGCGACATGTGTCGCGGAAAGCTCATTATGTGCTCGGCCAGAAAAGCGCACTTGTGCGCAACGTCAGATTCCGGGTCAAGTCCGCAACGCTGCATGCGCTCGGCTAGCTCGGCGCGCGCGCCCCAGCCGTGGCTTGCCTTGGCGACCTTGTCAACAATAGAAAGGTCGACGCCCAGCGCCGTCCCGACGTCGCGCAGCACGCTTTTGGGGCGGTAACTAATCACCACCGCAGTCAGCGCCGCGCGCGTGCGGCCGTATTTTTGATAAATATACTGGATGACTTCTTCGCGGCGCTGATGTTCGAAGTCGACATCGATGTCGGGCGGCTCGTTGCGCTCCTTGGAAATAAATCGTTCGAAGAGCAGGGTGCCACGAGCTGGATCGACTTCGGTTACTCCAAGGCAATAGCACACGGCGCTGTTGGCCGCCGACCCGCGTCCCTGGCACAAGATTTTATTGGCCCGGGCGAAGCGCACGATATCGTAGACCGTGAGGAAATAACTTTCGTAGGCCATCTCCGCGATAAAGTCGAGCTCCCGTTCAATCAGGGATTGGACGTTGGCCGGGACGCCATCGGGATACCGCCAGTGCGCGCCAAGATACGCTTGCTGGCGAAGATAGCCGCTTGGTGTCATCCCCTCCGGCACGATCTCGACCGGATATTCGTAGCGCAATTCGTCCAGGGAAAACGTGCACAAATTTGCTACGCGAACGGTTTCGTCAAGCGCCGCGCGTGGATAAAGATTGCCAAGCCTGACCCGGGATCGCAGGTGCTGTTCGGCGTTCGACGCCAGGCGATATCCGCACTGCGCGACCGGCACGCCGTGGCGGATCGCGGTCATCGTGTCCTGCAGTGGCTTCGCCGATCTCACGTGCATGAACATCGCCGGTGGCTACCAGCGGCATGTCGACCTGCGCGCCGACCGCCGCCACGATATCCCGGTGTTCCTGATCGAATGATCGGAAATGCAGAAACAGTGCGATGCGCACGCGGCCAGCCGCGCACTGCAGCAGCCACGCCGCCTGTCGCTCGATGACTTCGATCGCGACGCCGTAGCGTGGCAGCAGGATCAGCTGACAATCTGGCATGCCCCGCAACGCTGCCAAGTCGGGCGGTGGCGCCGCGATATCGCGCGGACGTACCAGATATTCGCCCTTGTTCGCACGCCGGCGCGCCACCGTAATCAACTCGCACAGGTTGTCGTAGCCGTTTTTGTTCATTGCCAGGATCAGCAGCGAGAAGGGCGGTGTGCCGTCCTCCGGTGTTACCATCATCTGACTCCCTATCAGCAATTTCAGGCCAACCTCTTTGGCCGCAAGATGCGCCTTGACGACGCCGGCGACCGTGCATTCGTCAGCGATGGCCAGCGCGTGATAGCCCAGTCCGGCGGCGCGTTGTACCAGCTGTTCTGGCGCGGACGATCCATGCAAGAACGCGTAATGGCTCACGCACTGCAATTCGGCATAGGAGGGGAGGGCAGTCGCCATGATCCTGATCCTTCAGGCGTAAAGGCCATGCAAAAACCAGCGACCATCGAGGGTGCGCTCAAGATAAATCCAGTAACAGGTCGCATCCGTTCCTTACGCAACATAGTAGTCGCGCGCGACTGATTGCGCATCCCACCAGCCGGCTTCGAATCGCTCCGGCCCACGTATCAACTTGAGTGGACTCAAATAGAAAGGGCGTTAGTCGCGCATCAGGAGCTGTATCGGGTTCGGTAGCACGAAACACGGACGATCGAGCACGATGTCCTCCTCAGGCGCTGATTTCATTTTTGTCGTGGCCGGCCCCCAGCTGTTGCAGAGCTCGGGCTGATGGTCGGGCGACCCGACCGGCGCCAACACATTTTCCGGTCCCAGCCTTGCCGACAAAAGCTCCAGCAGCCGCGTAAAATACGCCGGCGAGCAACCAGGTTCCGGGAATAGCTGATCGGTGGGGGGCTGCATCGCTTCAAGCTGCACGACTTCGAGCCGCAATCCGATCACCGGCGCCGTCAATTCGGTCTTGGCCAGGCGCTCCTTCAACAAGCTCAGCAAGTGAGGCTCTTTCCACGCCGGCTCGGCCAGCGTGATTTCCAGCGATGTCGGCGGCACGGCCGCGCGGCCACGCTCGTGCTCCATCAGCAGCTGGAAGGTGATCACGGCCAGCTGGCGCGCGGCAAGCCACCCGGTGAGCTGCAAAATCAACGTGGTGGCGCCGTGCATCAGCGCTTCGGCCTGCTCGATGCGGTCGAAAGTCTCGATATAAGCTGCGAATCGCGCGGGTATCGCAATCCAGCGCTGCATCTCTTCGACTTCACCATAAGCGCGATCGAGGGAATACAGCAGCTGTTTGCTGGTCCGCCGTAACAAGCCAGTGCGCGGCAGCTTGCGCAAATCCCCCAGCGTGACAGCACCGATGCCGTCGAACCAGGTCATAAACGGCGCCGCGGACGAAACGAGTGAACACGGTAACAGGTCAAGACGCCACGCCAAGGTCGACATCTTCATGCATCGGCGATGCGGGCGATGACGACCGAGTGCTGCATGGGCCAACAACCACGAACCTTCTGCCGTGGGAGCCGCACCGATCCGACCTGTAAAACCAAGACGCCGGACTACGTCACTAACCCGGCGGCATAATGCCAGCGGTCCGCCGAACAACCGCAAGCTCGCCCCAACATCGAGCAGCACACTGAAATCCGCAGTAAAAGCGACCTCGGGCGTAAACTGCAACATGGCGATCGCGATCGCGTCGAGCGCGCGTGCCTCTTTCTCCAGGTCGCGATCGAGCATGACTGCGCCAGGCGCAATAGTCGCTACGCCGCCGCGCCGCATGCCAACCCGCACACCGGCATCAACCGCGCCTGCAGAAGCGACCAGCACCTGGTCGCAGTCAACGATCGCATAGACGCCGGCGTCAGACTAGGACGGGCGGAGCGTTTCGAGCGGTAACAGCGGCAGGTACAAAGTTAACAGCAGTGGCGTTTTCATGGTGCGCAGGATGACGCCCGGTCGGCATATCGGAAAGTAGAATAAACAGGGTTTTATCGGAGGCAGGGCCACGCCGCTTCAACACTTCAACCTGGACGCCGCCAACCGGAGGCCGGATGCCCAACCGCAGCGGAGCAGGTGAGGCCTCGCTAGCGCACGCCATCGGACGCATGAGCCAGAACCAGGTTTCGGCACCTTGAGCCGCAAGATTCAGGCGTCTGAGCGACTCGGAACGGATGTGGTTTTGCCAAAAAACCACGGCGCCGCAACTGCCATTTTTCGGTATCTGTTCCGTCGTCCACAGGCATCGCCGGTACTCGAGGCACGCACTCACAACAACCGGCTGGTATCGATACCCCAGATATTGAAAGCCAGCGAGTGCGGAAGGTAAGGCGGCTGCACCAGCGCAATCCGCTGCTTGCCAGATAACTTGGCCAAGAGCGGTTTGAGTAACTGCAGCTCGCCAATACCGGATTGCTGGACCAACAGCTCAACGAGCGACGATCGTGGCCAGCCAGCTCCAGGCAATTCCTGATCCAGAGATACATGCCCGGATGAATTGGTTACTGCTCTCGACACAGCCAACTCGCTCGCGCGCCAAACGTGCGAAATCGCAAGCGGATCAGTAACGTCTGCGGGGTCACTGGAGTGAAGTTGTGAGCAAAGCAGGGCCATGGAGAAACACAATCATTAGCAATTTTATACTGTATGGATACACAGTATATGCGTGATTGTTCGATTCTGCAAGAGCCAACTCAGCAGGACCCCGATTCCAAAACGTAACGACTTAGAAAATCAGCAACAATACAGAACCGATACGCACCGGCTCACACTTTAAAAATGGCTGCGAGCGACATCTTCGCGCGCGGGTACCCCCGCTTGCTTGCGCCCCGACGGAACACCCGTCGCCACGCCCGGTTAACGTGGAAAACCTTTAAATACAACACCCATAAAAGCAACCCCAAAAACCGGTGTTCGAGCACCTCCAGCTACCCACAAATTGCCCTCAACGATCAAAACCCCAACCGCATCATCCGTCGTCAATTCGCCGAACACTGACACCACCAGCCAGAGGAGTTTCAGAGGACTCCGCCTCGAGGACCACAATCGTAGGGCGTTGCAAACCAGCAACCCCCACGGCAGGTACCTGATGAGCACCAAACTTAACATCGCGCGGTGCTGCGGTGGCGACCTCACTTTTGACGGTTTTCAGCACCTGGCGTGCCTGGTCAACGATCGTTTTGTAGGTGGCCACCGTCTGCCGGGTGACGCCGGCCAGGCGGCCGATGGCGATCTGGGTCAGGCTTTCTCCGCGCTGCCGCAGCACCCTGCAGGCCGCGCGGATCTTGTCCGCAGTACTTTTTTGCCGCTCGGTGCGGGTACGTTCCGCCGCCAGGGATTGGCGCGCCGGCAGTGGCAAATCGGGGTCGAGTTGCATGATGCCGCGCCGGCAGCGGCCGCTACCGGTGTAATGGGTCCACGTCCAGCGCGCAATTGAGCGGATGGTTGCCGTCAGCGAGGAACCGGGCAAGTCTTGGGCAAAACCTTGCTCCCTGAAACGGTTCAGATCGTTCGCTTTGACATCAAGCCAGCGCACGAAACTCTCATAGCTTCCCTTTTCCCGCTCACGGTTGACAATCGAATAGGCGTAGTGCCGCAGATGTTCGAACAGCAGGCAATGGCGGGAATGGGCGATATCGTTCACCTTTACACGTTTGGCCCACGGGGTGGCCACGGCCAGGTCGACGTAATCGGCCAAAGCGCCCAGCTCGTACACCGAATTGTGTAACTCTTCGGTCGACCACCACGGGTGCCCCGGGGTTTTCGCAACCGGTCCGGAGTGAAAATTCGGATCCGCGCGCAGCGCCACGGAGTAAGCAGCGTAGACTGCCTTCATGTAGGCGATCGGTTTATCGCGCGCGGCCTCGGTCGTGCACACAGGGGGAATGGCGTAGTACAGGTGACTGCTGCCGGAGACGCGGTTGCGTACGATCAGGTTCGGCGCCGGCAGACCGGCGTCTTCCCACACCCGCGAATTGGCGTGGTCGAGATCAAAAATCAGCCAGCTGACAAAGCCAGGCCGATTGATTTGCATATACGGGTATCGCACCGCATATTCGCGGGGGCGGGTACGGGTCGCGGTCTTGTTATCGCTGCAGCGCGGCAGATAGGGCGCCTCATGCAATACGCGATGCAAGGCGGTGCCGTCTTCGAAATACCGAACATCCGGCTCGGCAACGGCGTTCACGCACCGCTCCAACAAGGACACGGCACGGCGCCGACGAGCAGCCTGAACCCAGTACGACGTTCAAATTTTAAGGCGAGCAAGTACTCACCTCGGCCATGATTCTTCATGGAGGTTCCAGTTGCCAAGTGACAGGCGTAAAAAATCCCTTGCGCTGACTGGACCACCGAACTAGAATCACGACTGACGAAGTACGTAATTATTGTTGTGGCCTTGCCAGAGCATTGCGAAGGTCCCGGTTCCCGCCGGGGCCTTTTGCTTTTTTAGGGCATCTAATTGTTGGCGTTTCGATTTACATCGTCATCGCAATCCCTCTATCTCGTTATCCGTTCGATTATTTCTTGCTGCCATCGGCCAGCGCTTGCAGGGCCTTGGTAATTTCACTCATTGCCAGTTCGGCATCGACGTCGCTGGTGAACTCCAGGCGCAGTACTTTTTTGGCCTGGTGCACCTTGCAGTAGGTAGCGCGCCCCGAGCGCACGGTCACCGGCGCCGGCGCCACGCGTGGCGCAACTGCCGGCCGCGCCGACCTGGTGGCCATGGCCACGCCCTCGCTTTGCGACGTCGTGCCGCCAACGATCGCCTCGATCGCTGCCATCACACCGCCCGTATGTCCCTTGGCGTGCAGGGCCGCCAGTTCGGCGGCCGCGCTGCGGCCAAGCTTGTCCTGGTGGGCATCGAGCAGCGCCACCGCGGTCGCCGGCAATTCGCCGAACACCATCAGGTTGGCCACGGTCGAGCGCGGCACGCCGGCGTGTTTGGCAACATCGGCAATGGTCAGCGTCGGATCGTCGGCCAGGAGCTTTTTGAATCCGACGTACTTTGCGTAGTCGGGCAGACTGTTGTGCAGCAGGTTGGCATAAAACGCATCGCGGTCCGCGTGCTCGTCGTCCGACAGATCCAGCACGGCCGGTATGGTGGCGCGGCCGCGGTCAGCGTAATAGTCATACCGGTTGTGTCCGGAAACCAGCTCATACCAGTTGTCGGGAAGAGGGCGCAACGTCACGGGCGTGACCAGCTTGTTGTTGTCGAGGTTGGAGAACAATGCCTCGCGTTCAGCCTCTGTCAGCAGGCGCTGGCGGCCGGGCACCTTGCGGATGCGGTCCACCGGCGCATCGAAAGGCTTGCCGGCGTTGCCGGCTGCCTCATCGATTTTCGCTTTCAGCGCCTCGACTTCCGCCCGACGCTCGTTTTCCACTTGCGCCAGACGCTCACGCAGTTCAGCCGACTCGGCGCCAGAGCCGCCGTCCGCCTGCTTGGCCAGCGCTTCTTCGAGCTGCCGCTGCAGGTCGTCGATCTTGCCCTGGTACTTCTGGGCCTCGATACGGAAAGCGCCGAGCTGGCCAGGCATGGTCACGTTGCGCTGGGTGGCAATCGGCGCCGGCGGGTTTTCGCTGACATTTTTTTCCAGATTGGCCGTCTGGCCAAGCAGCCGCTGCGCCAGCTTGTTGATGCGCGGCGGGCGGTCGTTCTTGTTACTCATGCTGCTTCCTTCATTTCGCGGTGTGCCCAGCAAGTCTGCAGGGACACGTCGATCTCGGCCACGACGGCATTGAACGCTTCAATCGCACGGTTGTACGTGCGCGCGCTGCCGTCATAGCTCTCGAGGTCGTAAATTGTCTTGAACTCCGCGTAGGCGTTTTTTACCAGGTCCGTCTCAGGGATTTCGGCCGTGCCCAGCAACTCCGGATACGTCTGCTTGATCCAGGTTTTGACGATATCGGTCATCGACACAGCCGACTTCACCTTGGACAACACGATCTTGATGAACTCGAATTCCTTGTCGATCTGTTTGCCGTCGCGCATCGAGTTGAATAGCTCGGAGAACTGGCGGAAGAATTGGGTGGACGACGCGTAATCCAGCGTTTCCGGAGGCAGAGGGATGATCATGCCGTCCGATGCCATAAAGCTGGCCAGTGCCAGGTATGACAGCGTTGGCGGCGTGTCGATGATGATCACATCGTATTTTTCACGTAGCGGCTGCATCGCCTTGTTCAGCACGTCCCAGAACTGGAAATCCGGGTCGCTGGCCTGCTTGTTGGGCAAAAAGTAATCGGCGCCGAACAGATCGGGCGACGACGGAATCAAATCGATGCCGTCCCAGTAGCTCGGCTGCGCGGCATACGTCAGATCATCTTCATCGCCGTACACGACGGGCATTACCGTCATTTTCTCTTCCACTTCCGCGTCGGGCACATAACCCATCAACGTGGTGGTAGAGGCTTGCGGGTCCAGATCGACCAGGCAAACGCTGTGTCCCATGAGGCTCAGGCCCTGTGCCACCGCCACCGTGGTGGTCGTTTTGCCCACGCCGCCCTTGAAGTTGCCGCAACAGACTACAATACCCATGGTGCCCGCCGGGCGGCGCTTGTGCGGTCCGATTTGCTGAACAATCGCGCGCGCTTCGGCCAGCGTGAACATGCGGCTGCGGCCGTTGCCTTTCAGCTCGCCCGGCGGAATGATGCCTTTGCTGCAAAGGTGATTGAGTTTGGTGCGCTCGATATTACACATCTGGGCCAAACGGGTACCGGAGATCATGGGTGACGTTTTCCGCGGCCAAGGAGCCAGCAGGTCGTCCCGCAGTTGCAGCAACGTGGCCTCCGCGCGATCGGCGATGCGGATCAGGCCGTCGATATCGACGGCGTTTCGTGCAGGCAGAATACGTTTGGCGGTCATGCGCTTACCTTGGTCATTAGCGGTTTTTGTCGGTGTCGCCGCTTTTGCTCAAAAAAACCGAAAAGCGACGACGCGAGCGGATATTAACGTTTACAGTTCAAAACGTACATAACTTTTCTTGGTTTACAAGCAAAATCTTGCTCCGATGTCGATTTTGCACAAATAATCACGGCTGTTCGCACCCATAAATTACCTAATTGACATCAAAAAAACTGGGGGATGGTGACTCGTTCTGTCGAATTAGCGAACGCCGGCGGGCCAGTTGGGTAAACTGCGGTGTCCGAATCCAGGACGAATCGACATGCTCAACTTCAAAGGAATGCGCTTTGCGATCGATGTGATCTTGGTGTGCATTCGCTGGTACGTGGCGTAAGAGCCGCCGATTCGTCAACATTAATAATGTAGCCGAGCGAAAGCTGGCCCAGCTCGACGCGGCTCCTTCGGTGAACTTCATGAAGGCGCCGCCGGGTAACGACCTGAAAGAGTACGACGGCGCTTGGCATGTACGGATTAACGACCAGTGGCGTTTGACCTTCAAGTGGGGTGATAACGGCCCTTATGAAGTGCTGATCGAAGATCCACACTGAGCAGGACCTAGGCCTGCGTAGATAAACCTGAACAGCCACGGAGGGCATTATGTTCAAAAATGGTATGCGTCCTATCCACCCCGGCGAAATTTTGGTGGAGGACTACATTAAGCCCATGGGCGTCAGCGTGCGCGCCGTATCTCTGGCCCTGCACGTCCCGTATTCTCGCCTTAGGGAGATCACCAAAGGCGAGCGCGGCGTCTCTGCTGACACGGCACTTCGTTTGGAGCGCTATTTTGGCAGTGAGGCTCAAGGATGGTTGAATATCCAAAGTGCGTATGACCTGCGTGTCGCCGAGATATCCGCTGGTAAGGCCATCGCCAAAGCGATCAAGCCGCTTGCACTGGCATAGCTCAAGGAAAATCGCTTATAGCAGCATCCAGACCGCGCCAGACGCGGTTTTGGCGTAGAAAGCTGCCTCGGTCTTGAGCAGGGCTAAAAGTTGGAACGCGTATTTGTCGATGGCGTTGTGCGAGCGCCGCACGGTTTAGGCCGGCTCGGTGATTTCCGCGCGTAGGTAGTCAAGAAAGCTCTGATGTCGCTAGAGGCGAGTGCTAAAAGACATGGTATCTCGGAGCTCGCGCGGTTGATCGTCTGCGCGAGGACGGCTGCAAGATGGTGGTGTTCAATTGGGAATGGTAACGTGGGCGCCGCGAAGGAGTCTCGCATGAGTGGCCGTGATCGCTTCCTGTTGAAGTTCTAGAAAGTGTTGGTACGCAGCATGTCCACTCCTATCGGGCGAGAATTTAAATCACTGCCAACACTAAGGCTTGACCCAGTCTGGCAAGTATTGACCATCAAGAAACTCAGCAATGTCTTTATTGCTTCCAAAAGCTCCAGACGTCCAACGGGGGGGATCGCCTTGACTAAATTCGAAGTATTCAAAAAAGAAGCCGGTGGTATCGTCTTTAAACCATGACGCGCTTAACTCGTAATTAGTTCTCTTCACAGGTAAATGCTCCAAAAACTTGTACCGTTTGAGTAACATGCGGAAACTGCCGTCATCCACCATGTCTTTTGTGCAATTTATGAGTAATACCACTAGCTCATGTGCTGACAGCTGCGCCCGAAGAATTTTCGCATATCGTCTGCGCGTTTCAATATCGACCTGAACGCCATCAATAGAAAAACGGTCGATATGATCGAGGATCTGATAAAGGTGGCGGAAATAATGCCCAAGTACGTCATTATGTTGAGTTTGCAGCTGCCGATATATATCAATTTGGGAATGATTAAGTGATGCCCCACGCTCAGTGCTTCGAAGGACTTCAGCGAATACGGCACGCCCTTTTACAGGTGGTGGTGCGACAGGAAGGACTCCACTCGAAAGATAACCCAGCCGAGCAATAGGAAGCAACAAGTTAGAAATAGGTGCCTGTATTACAACAGGATCGAACCATAACTCCTGCACATTCTGGACGTGCAAATCCACCATATTAAAGAACGTGCTTTCGAAAGCTTGAATTTGGGCATACCTCCCAGCTCCCTTTGCCTCTTCACGGGCCTGACGAAGCTGAACCCGTTGTTGAAGCATAGTGATACCCAGACCCACCAATGTCCCAACTGTAAGAATTGGATTCAACACGCCACCGAAAAAATCTCCATACGTACCTAAGAATCCTCCCGTACTTTCTATCCAGCTTGATTGCCCAACTTGGGATTGCACACCATTCTGTTTTAAGGAAACCTCGTCTTGAACTGGATGATTGGTTGTCGAAATCGCTGCAGCGGCTGTCTGCTCCTGCCTACTTTTTAGATCGGCGCTTGCAGAGTGCCCCCAATAATCAAAAACAAGCAAAATCCAGACGAGTGTAGCCATTAACACACTGACGACCGCAATATAGCCGGCAACACGGTCAATATCCGGATCCTTATCGTCGTAACCGACCAGCAGTCGAATTTCTGCCTTCACGACTAATGATAGTAGCCACATTAAAAAGCAGTATCCAAGACAGTATAGCCACCATGATCTAATAAACGTCACGATGGTGTAGGGGGGCTCAGTCGTTGCGATGTCAAACTGATGATTAATAGAGAAATAGACAAACAACGAAAAGAAAACTAGAAAGACTAGTGCAAGGCCTAGTACTGGAACTGCTTTGAGGTTAAAAAATCGAATTTTTCCTCGAAAAATTTGGCACATAGCTTTGCAAAAAAAATAAAAATCTAAGGATACAATAAAAAGTGAGAGAGCGGTCAGTAAGCCGCAGACCGTTAGTGACAATGGACGCGTGTGACTCGACTCATCCAAAGAGTTAATGGACTATTGTTATTTACTACTCTGGTGTTGGCACCTATATCTATCGAACCGCAGGCAAGCTACGACTTTTACGTATTTCGATTCATCAGGCCCACTGGCGAGCGGCCGACATGCGCTATATGGTTCTGTCGCATTAGCGCTGGCCGGCGGGTGGATCAGCTAAACTGCGGTGTTTGAACGTTAGACGAATCGACATGCTCAACTTCAAAGGGATGCGTTTTCCTAACGATGTGATCCTGGTATGCATTCGCTGGTATGTAGCGTACCCGCTGAGCTATCGACATCTGGAAGAAATGATGGAAGAGCGCGGTGTGTCGGTCGACCATTCGTCGATCAACCGGTGGGCGATTCGTTTCCTGCCACTGGTCGAGAAGATGGCCCGGAAACACAAGGGCCCAGTGGGCCGCAGCTGGCGCATGGATGAGACCTACATCAAGGTCAAAGGCGTCTGGAAATACCTGTACCGCGCCGTCGATAAGCAGGGAAAGACCGTCGACTTCCTGCTGACGGCCAAGCGCGACATGGCCGCGGCGAAGCGCTTCTTCGACAAGGCTATGGAAGCCAACGGCGATCCCGACAAGGTTGCTATGGACAAGAGCGGCGCGAACAAGGCGGCGATCGATTCGATCAACGCCGGGCGCGACGTGCCGATCCTAGTGCGCCAGGTTAAATACCTCAACAACATCGTCGAGCAGGATCATCGCGCCATCAAGCGGGTGACCAGGCCAATGCTCAACTTCAAATCGTTCCGATCGGCCTGCTCCGAACTCGCAGGCATCGAGCTCATGCACATGATCCGCAAGGACCAGTTCGCGATCGAGGGCGCGGATGCGATGTCGTTCGCCGAGCAATTTTATGCGCTGGCGGGAAAGGTCCGTCCAATTTAAGGGACACAGTGCCATTCCGGCAAAATTTCGCCCTCTGGTCAGCAACGCGACAGATCCCCAACGGGCGATATGAAGCGAACGCATAATATTTAATTGGGCTTTAATCGGAATGGCTCGCGAGGTCGAGCCGCCACCCTTAATAGCGTATACGGCCACGCAGCTCCCGGTATCGCTGTCAGTGCCTACACTGCGTGCGCTTGTTTGACCGGGCGTCGCTTGCGCTGGCGGACGTCAGGTGAAGAGGCTCGTTTCAGCGTGTCTGCATCCGAGGCTTGGCGGCGTGCCGCCAGCCAAGCCCCCACCTCCGCAAGATCTCATACCACGCAACGCGGTGTCAGATTAAAGCGCCTCGGAAATTCACCGCGACGCTCCATGTCGTAGATTGTCGTATCGGCAAGCGGGACCAACTGATGCAGTTCGGGTCGGCGGATGGTGCGCCGGAAAGGAAGAGGGCGCGCAGGGACAAGTTGGAGACGTTCTTCGTGCCCGTCTACGCCGCGAGGCGGTTCGGCCGACGTGTTGCAAACGTCGCGGCGGTCGAGTTGGCCGGAATCTTGGTTATCCATCTTTTGCTCCCCTAAAGGGCGATGCTTGATCGTAAGCGTCGCCCCTGCACCGTCTGTTCATAGCGAGTAGCGTCTGCCAAAGTAGTTCCCGTTACTTTTTTAGCGGGAACTACTGTGGACACTGAAGTGGAGTCGGGCAATCGTAGAGGACGGCCCAACTATTCGCCCGAGTTTAAACATCGACTCGCTGTGGCGGCATGCAAGCCCGGCGTTTCGGTATCGAAACTGGCCCAGGATCATGGCATCAACACCAACATGCTGTTCAAATGGCGACGCGACCTGCGCGCCGGCCTGCTGACCGGGCCGGCCACGAGTGAGACCAGGCTGCTGCCGGTAGTGCTGAAGTCGTCTTCACCGGCAACAAAGCCGGCCAGCGGTGCCGCTCACGGGGGTGCTATCGAGATCACCATTGCCGATGCCACTGTGCGCGTCTGCGCCGGCACGGACGCGGCGCTTCTGCGGCTGGTACTGCAAAGTCTGCGCGCATGATTGGCCTTCCTGCCGGCACCCGGATCTGGCTCGCTGCCGGCATCACCGATATGCGCGCTGGCATGAACGGGCTGGCGGCCAAGGTGGAGACTGCGCTGGCCGAAGATCCTTTCAGCGGCCACGTCTTCGTGTTCCGTGGCCGGCGCGGCGACATGATCAAGGTGCTGTGGTGGACTGGCGATGGCCTGTGCTTGCTGGCCAAGCGTCTTGAGCGGGGACGCTTCGTCTGGCCGCAGGCCGACAGCGGTAGCGTGGCACTGACGCAAGCCCAGCTTTCGATGCTGTTGGAGGGAATCGACTGGCGCCGACCAGAGCGCACCTGGCGGCCGACGTCGGCCTTGTAAACGTCACCGGCCTCGCGTAAACTCGCTTCATGCTCACTGCCGCCGACCTCCCTGACGATATCGCTGCCCTGAAGGCATTGCTACTGGCAAGCGAACGTCGCGTTCAAGAGCGCGATGACCAGGTCGCAGGACTGGAAGCGCAGTTGAACACGCGCGCTGCCGAGATCGAGCATCTCAAGCTGTGGATCGCCAAGCTGCGGCGCATGCAGTTCGGCCGCAAGTCCGAGAAACTGGACCACCAGATCGAGCAGCTGGAACTGCAGCTGGAGGATCTGCAAGCCGATGAAGGCGAGGTGGTGAAGGCGGTACCTGAAACGGACCGGGCACCACGCAACAAGCTTGTACGCAAACCGCTGCCTGACCACTTGCCTCGCGATGAAAAGGTCCACCTGCCCGCCACCGACGCTTGCCCGTCTTGCGGTGGTGGACTGCGCTTTTTGGGCGAGGACGTGGCCGAAC
Source organism: Duganella sp. Leaf61 (assembly GCF_001421905.1). Lineage (NCBI taxonomy): Bacteria > Pseudomonadati > Pseudomonadota > Betaproteobacteria > Burkholderiales > Oxalobacteraceae > Duganella > Duganella sp. Leaf61. The sequence goes on along the minus strand of NZ_LMLM01000008.1, from coordinate 20,091 downwards.
AGCTCGAATATGTACCGGCCAGTTTCCGAGTCATTCGCCATGTGCGCCCCAAGCTCGCTTGCAGCTGCTGCGACGCCATCGTGCAAGCGCCGGCGCCGAGCCGCCCGATCGAACGCGGCATCGCCGGCCCCGGTTTGCTGGCACATGTCCTGGTGGCGAAGTTCGCCGACCACTTGCCGCTCTACCGCCAGAGCGTGATCTATGCACGGGAAGGCGTGGATCTGGATCGCGCACTGCTGGCAAGCTGGGTTGGTGCCGCCAGCGCCTTACTGCGACCACTGGTCGATGCTATCAGGCGTCATGTGCTGGCCGCCACGAAGTTGCATGCTGACGATACGCCGATCCCGGTGCTCGCTCCCGGCAATGGCAAAACCAAGACTTCCCGACTGTGGACGTACGTGCGCGATGACCGGCCAAGCGGCGACACGGCGCCAGCCGCCGTCTGGTTCGCCTACTCGCCGGATCGCAAAGGCGTCCATCCACAAACCCACCTGGCCAAGTTCGAGGGCGTGCTACAAGCCGATGCCTATGCCGGCTTCAACGCGCTTTACGAAAACGGCGCGATCCACGAAGCCGCATGCTGGGCTCATGCCCGGCGCAAATTCTATGACCTGCATGAAGCGCGGCCTTCAGCGCTCACGACCGAAGCGCTACGCAGAATCGCCGAGCTCTACGTCATCGAAGCCGATATCCGAGGCAAGCCTCCCGATCAACGGCGAAAGGCCCGGCACACCAGGGCCAGGCCCCTGCTCGACGACCTTGAACGCTGGCTACGCGCCGCGCTGGAGAAACTGTCGCGCAAGTCTGATACTTCGGCAGCCATCCTGTACTCGCTCAACCTGTGGCCGGCACTGACACGCTACTGCGATGACGGCGCCATCGAAATCGACAACTCCGCCGCCGAGCGTGCCTTGCGTGGCGTGGCGATCGGACGCCGCAACTATCTGTTTGCGGGGGCCGACTCCGGCGGCGAACGCGCCGCCGCCATCTATTCACTGATCGGTACGGCCAAGCTCAACGGGGTCGATCCCGAAGCTTGGTTACGCCATGTGCTAGCCCACATCGCCGATCATCCCGTCAATCGGGTTGACGAGTTACTGCCCTGGCATTGCGCCGGGCAACTGGCCCCTGCCTGAACAACACGCCGCTTCCCAGCGGTGTGACGCTATCATCTAGTGATTCGACGCTGGTATCAATACGGCCCCGGGCCGACGCTTACGCTTGATCAGTCATCGTTCGGAATTGGTCACGTTGAGTAATGGTGACTATCCGCCGTCTTATGGACAACTCGCTAGAGCGTACTTGGGCAAGGCGCTGCCAAGTCGCTCGTCAGCGCTTTGCTTGCACATGGCTGAGTTTTCGAGCTCGCCAAAGCTGAGCGTCTGGAGGTGCTCAACGTGATTGCAAGCAGTTCCGGCCGCCTGCCTAATGTTGCTCCGGCTGTCATGCTGGACTTTGGTGCCCCCTCTACTGGTGAACTCAGTGAGCCACGCCTCATCGAGTGCGATGCGGCTGCATAACTGCTGATGCTCGTATTTCGAGTGCCATGCCGCAGGGATGCGCGCCGAGCTACCTTCTGGGAAAGGCCACGGCGATTCATGTCGCCTGTGCCCAGGGTACTTGTACCTGACGACGACGTGAAGATTGCCTAGTTTAGTCCTGAACGGATATAATTCGTAGGGGAAGCCGATGTCTCTTCTAGGCTCAGTTGGAGATAAATGATGCGAAGCAAAGACAATCACAAAGGTACGGACAACGTACTGGACGATCTCGGGATCGAGCATGCGGAGGAGCAGTCAGCGAAAGCCGTGCTCGCCGTGAAGCTCAACACTCTGATCGAGGCGCGGGGATTGAGCCAGACCGAGGCGGCGAATATCACTGGCATGACCCAGCCCAAGGTGTCGCAGGTGCGCCGCTACAAGCTCGAGAACATTTCGCTCGAGCGCCTAATGCAGGCGCTCGTGTCGCTTGATCAGCAGGTAGAGATTGTCGTGCGCCCCGCGCGCCGCGCGCATGGCGCCGGCATCACGGTGGCCGCCTGATGCGCCGGCGTGAGCAGGTACCCGGCGCGGAGGTGAGATGAAGTACGCCTATGAAGACTTGAGCGACGGTCAGTTCGAGACACTGATCGTTTTTTTGTGTCAGCACCTGCTCGGTATTTCCGTACAAGGTTTCGCCAAGGGGCCTGACGGCGGACGCGATGCGAAGTTTGTTGGCACGGCCGAACTCCATCCGAGCAAGGCTGCGCCATGGCTGGGCACGACTGTTGTTCAGGCCAAGCACACCAACGGCTACAACCGAAATTTCTCGGAGTCTGATTTCTTCAGCACCACGGCATTGAACACAGTGCTCGGCAAGGAGATCCCACGCATTAAGAAATTGCGCGAGAGCAAACAACTCGACCATTACATGCTGTTTGCCAACCGGCGCCTGGCCGGCAATGCCGAGAGCGAGATACGCGAGTACCTTGCGGCGCAGTGTGATGTCCCTGCATCGTCGATTTACCTGTGTGGCCTGGAGCAACTGGAAATCCTGCTGAAGACGTTTCCCGACGTGGCGGCGAAGGCCGATCTCGATCCTGTCGATTCGCCGCTCATCGTCAGTCCGGACGACTTGGCCGAAGTGGTACAGGCGTTGGCGCGGCAAAAGGACGCGGTGACAGCGCTACTCGATGATCCGCCGACAGTTCGCGTGACGTTCGAGCAGAAGAACGTGCTCAACAACATGAGCGCGGACTATGCCAAGGCGCAACGAAAAAGGTACCTGAAAGAGACGGCACAGATTCGCGCTTTCCTAGCTGCCCCGGAAAACCTAGATCTTTTGCACTTGTATGAGTCTGTGGTCGATGAGTTCCAGCTCAAGATCATTGCCAAACGCAAGGACTACCAGACCTTCGACCAGGTCATGGAGTACCTGGTGGACCTGCTGTTCAATCGCGATGCCGTGTTGCGTCAGCAGGCGCACAAGCGCCTCACACGTGCCGTGTTGTTCTATATGTACTGGAACTGTGACATCGGGGAGGTGGATGATGCTGCGACCGACTAAGCACTCGCACCCGGACCGCACGGTCATCAATGTGTCACTGCTGCTGCTGGCACGGCTGCGGGATCGCCGCGTGGACGAATACGACGTTCTGCGCAAGTACGCGAAGAAGTCCGTCACGGGTGGGGACGTCCTGTTCCTGCCAGCGCTGAATTTTCTTTATCTGATGGGACTGATCGACTATCGCCCCAAGACCGATGCCGTGGAATACGTGGGGCCCAATGAAGCTATCTAGACTCTATTCGAACAAACCGGACATATTTGAACCCGTGGACTTTGCGTCGGGCTTGAATGTCGTCATGGCGGAAATTCGCCTGCCAGAGAACCGCAACAAGGACACCCACAATCTCGGAAAGACCACGCTGGGACGGCTGCTTGATTTCGGTTTTCTTGCGAAGCGAGACCCAAAGTTTTTTCTGTTCAAACATCACGACCTGTTCAAAGATTTTGTCTTTTTCCTAGAGATCGAACTGGATGATGCCTCGTTCGTCACGGTGCTGCGAGGCGTTGATGACGCGACGAAGATCAGCTTCAAGAAACACCAGGCTGGTCATCAGGACTTCTCGGTTCTGCCGATATCGGAATGGGACCATCAGGAAGTGCCGTTCGAACGCGCGCGGGATCTGCTGGATGGACTGCTTGACTGGCGTGCCCTCAAGCCCTGGTCTTTCCGCAAGGGCTTGGGCTATCTACTGCGTTCGCAGGACGATTTCCGTGATGTATTCCAGTTGCGCAAATTCCAGGCCGCACATGCCGGCTGGAAGCCGTTTCTCGCTCATATTCTCGGCTTCGACGCACCGTTGATCGAGCAGCACTATGCCAAGGAAGCTGAACTCGCAAAGAAGCAGGCCATTGCGCAAACCGTCAAGGACGAGTTGGGTGGCTCCATCGAGGACATGAGCAAGATCGAGGGCCTCCTGCTGCTCAAGCAGAAGGAGGCCGAGAAAAAACAGAAGTTGCTCGACGCTTTCGACTTTCGCTCGCAGGACAAGGATCGCACCAAGCAACTGGTCGATGATGTCGACGAGCGGATCGCGTCGCTCAATGCGGAGCGCTATTCCCTGAACCAGAACAGGAAGAAGATTCTTGCCTCGCTGGAGGAGGATCAGATCCTTTTCAATCCAGATGAAGCACAACGCCTGTTCGAGGAGGCCGGCGTGCTGTTCAAGGGGCAGATCAAGAAGGACTTCCAGCAGTTGATCGCATTCAACAAAGCGATCACGGACGAGCGCCGCGGTTATCTCCAGGAGGAGCGCACCGAGGTTGAGACCGAACTGAAGCGCGTCAATGCGGAACTGAACGTCCTGGGCAAGAAGCGCTCGGAGATGTTGTCATTCCTGAGCGGGACAGATGTGTTCGTCAAGTACAAGCAGGTGTCGGACGACATGGTGACCCTGCGCGCCGACATTACCTCATTGGAGCGCCAGCGGGAAGGTTTGCACCGGCTGCAGGAACTTCGGACGGAAATTCGGGCATTGACGGAAGCGCGTGGCCATCTGCAAACGCAGATCGAAGCGGACGTTGAAAAGCAGAACTCGGACAAAAGCAGCCTGTTCTCGGTCATTCGTCTCTTCTTCAGCGAAATCGTTGAAGAGGTCATCAACCGCAAAGCCTTGCTCAGCGTGTCCCCTAACAGGGAGGGGCACCTGGAGTTCAAGGCCGAGATCCTAGACGAGTCTGGCAACGCGACGAGCGCCGACCGTGGGAACACGTACCGCAAGCTGCTCTGTATTGCCTTCGACTTGGCGATTCTTCGTGCTCGTATAGACGAAAAATTCCCGCGTTTCGTCTATCACGATGGCGTGTTTGAATCGTTGGATGACAGGAAGAAGGAGAACCTGTTGATGATCATTCGTCGGTACGCTGAGCTCGGCCTTCAGCCTATCATTACGCTGATCGACTCAGATCTGCCTGTGCGTACGGGTGAAAGCGAACCGGTGTTTGAGGGAGCGGAAATCGTGCTGACCCTGCACGATGAAAATGAGCAAGGTCGCTTATTCAAAATGAAAGCGTGGTGATATGCCTACCACCACCGCCGATATAGTCTTCAAATCGTCTGGAAACATTGCATCATCCAATTTTGCCACCACAGACACGGCATCAGGCGCCTCACACTCGCACGTCGTTGACGAGAGTGTGCCATGAGCCTGTCCTTTTTCTTCGACGAGAGCGGACACAGCGGAGACCTCGTCAAATCAGGTATTGCCTACGATTTCCTAGATCAACCTTTTTTTGTATTGGCGGCGTTGGGCATCGAGGATGAGGCGGCGCTGGTGCAGAAGATCGAGGCGATGCGGGGCCGACACAGGATACCTGCAGGCGAGCTTAAATCCAAGTCGCTCCAAAACCAATCGGCCTTCGTTGCTGAGTTGCTCTCTGAAGTGCTTGATGCGGAACTCCCGCTTTTCATCGAGGTTGTCGACAAACGCTACTTCATTTGCATGAACTTGGTGAACCACCAGTTGCTGCCTCCCGTGATGGGTTTTCCTGAAGGTCCGCAGTTGCATTTTCTGAAGAGTGTCGCCGTCGACTTCCTGTACGACGAAGTTTCTGATCACGTACTGAACCGGTTTGTCGAGGCTTGCCTCTCCCCATCCGATGATTCGCTGATGAGTTTATTCGGAAGTCTGATGCTGTTTTCTGCGGGAGAGTCCAAGATGCCCCAAAATCAGGACATACGTGAGGGCGTACACCGCATGGTCGTGGAGGGGGCAACGGAATATGGCGAGATGCGGAAGGCTGACCCCTCGGCCTACTTGAGGTTTCTTCCTTCGCCCGATCTGAACAGGCACAGCAAACAGGTATGGATGCTTCCCAACCTGTCGTCGTTCACGAACATCTACGCTAGGATCAATCTGTTCCGTAGGCGAAAGCTGGCAGGCGTAAGTCTTGTGCATGACCAGCAATTGGAGGTCGAAGAAATCTTGCGTGTGGCCAAACGCACGGCGGAGAGTATGAAGGACTCAGGCTTTGAGGCATTCACACCCGCTGCCGACTATATGTTTCATGAACAGGCATCGCTTGAATTCGCGGCATCGCATGAGTCGGTAGGTATTCAGGCTGCTGATGTGATCGCAGGGACTGTGATGAGGTTCTTTCGAGATATGCAGCGCAACCCGGAGAAGATTTATCCAGGCGTCGATAGGTCGATGCGCGAGTTACGGAAGCGCTCCGATGAAATTACTGCATTTGGCTTGAACCAGGTCGTGCCGCGCCGTTACATGCTATGAGATGCTTTTTAGATAAATCACTGAGGTACTCTGACATTAATGGACACTTCCATTTGATAAACTTGTCAAAAGGAGTGAAAACATGAAATCACCAACATACACGCCAGAGTTCCGGGCCGAGGCGGTCAAACTGGTACTGGCGCAGGGATTGACGCTAGAGGAAGCGGCGCAGCGTATCGCGATGCCCAAAGGGACGTTGGCCAATTGGGTGAGCGCGGCCAAGCGCGGCACGGACCCCAAGGCGCCCCCCGGGAGCCGCAGCGTCGCCGAACTGGAGGCCGAGGTAGCCAAGCTGCGCAAGGAGCTGGCTGTCGAGCGGATGGAGAAGGACGTGTTAAAAAAGGCCACCGCGTACTTTGCCAGGGAGTCGCTGCCCGGTACGCGTTCATGAAATCGATGCGACTCGAGTATCCGCTTAGCCTGCTGTGCCGCGTCTTCGATGTGTCGCGCAGCGGCTTTTATGCCGCGCTTGCGCGCCCGCCGTCGCGGCGGGCTCAGGACGATGAGCGATTGAAGGTGGCCATCAAGGCGGCCCACGTGCAGACCCGTGAAACCTACGGGCCTTTGCGCCTGCAGCCGGAGCTCGTCGCCCAGGGATTCGACACCGGCCGTGATCGCATCGTTCGGCTGCGGCGCGAGCTTGGCCTGCGCTGCAAACAAAAGCGAAAGTTCAAGGCCACGACAAACTCGAACCATAGCTTCCCGGTGGCGCCGAACCTGTTGGAACAGACCTTCGCCCCGACGCGCCCGAACGAAGCCTGGGTGAGCGACATTACCTACGTCGCCACCGATGAAGGATGGCTCTATCTGGCCGGCATCAAGGACGTCTTCACATGCGAGATGGTGGGCTATGCGCTTGGGCCGAGGATGACGCAGGAGCTCACGGCGCAAGCGTTGTGGCGGGCCGTTCGAGGAAAGCGGCCGGCGCCAGGGCTGATTGTGCACTCGGACCGTGGCAGCCAAGGCGGATTCAACTGGTCCTCGCAACACCCTAAATCAAGGAGGTGTTTATGGGACGACCCGCGAGGTGGATGGAAAAATTGACGGGGCGTGGAGCGATGCGCTCACCAGGTGCGCCGTCGCTTCGCCGCGAAACAATGCGGCTATTCTGGGAGCAAATAGCAACAGGTATTACGAGTGAGAAGGCTGCTGAGGCGGTGGGCGTTTCTCAAGCGGTTGGGACGCGATGGTTCCGCCATAATGGCGGCATGCCACTTTCTATTTTGAGCCCGGTTTCCGGGAGGTACTTGTCGTTCGCGGAACGAGAGGAAATCGGACTTCTTTCGTGCCGAGGTGCTGGAGTACGCGAGATTGCTCGTCTTATCGGGCGCAGTGCATCAACGGTTTCCCGCGAACTGACGCGTAACGCTGCAACTCGCGGCGGCCGACTTGAGTATCGAGCTTCGGTTGCGCAGTGGAAGGCGGAGCTGGTTGCCAAGAGACCTAAACCTTCGAAACTGGCGATCAATGAGCGCTTGCACGACTACGTTCAAGACCGTCTTGAAGGTAGGATTCGAGACGCCAATGGCCGTCCAGTTTCTGGGCCGCAGCAAGCGCCGTTCATTGGGAGAAACAAGCCGCATCGCGGTGACCGTAAATGGGTCAGTGGTTGGTCGCCCGAACAAATTTCTAACCGGCTGAAGACCGATTTCCCTGACGACGAATCGATGCGCATTTCTCACGAAGCCATTTATCAAGCACTTTATATCCAAGGGCGAGGAGCCCTCAAGCGCGAGTTGGTTAGTTGTCTGCGCACTGGGCGGGCTTTGCGCGTGCCGAGGACAAGGGCCCAAGCTAAGGCTTGGGCACACGTCAGGGAGGATGTGATGATCTCCAAGCGGCCCGCTGAGGCCGAAGATCGTGCTGTGCCAGGACATTGGGAAGGTGACCTGATCATTGGCCTAAACCGATCCGCGATCGGCACCTTAGTCGAGCGATCAAGCCGATTTACGATGCTTGTGTGACTTTCCGAAATAGATGCGACGTTTTGGAAATTGCTGCGACTACCGAAGGCATGAAGTAGCGAAGTCCACCGGTTCTTGCTGAGTTACACTGAGCGCGAAGAACTTCCGCTTTCGGCCAAAAGCGGACTGTCGCTGTCCGGCAAGCCCGTAGTAGCGAACCTGTGGGCCAGTTGGTGCCCGTCGGCCGTCGAGAGACGACGGTCTTGGCCAAAGCGCAGGCAGGGCGTGGCGATGTCGTCTTCATCTTTGCTAATCAGGGTGGTTTTGCCCCGGCATTCAAATGCTGTCTTTCCCAAAAAAGCATGGTCCTGCAAAATGTTCTGATCGACCATATTGGCGCCATGGCGCGCTAATCAGGGGCGCGCGGCTTGCCGACAACACTTTTTTTCAATGCCAAGGGGACCAGCCAGTCAAACGCCGCAGGGGCGAGCTATCGCCGGCGACCTTGGCCAAGCATCTCGACAAGCTAGCCGTTCGGCGACAGCGCTGTCGGCCATCAGCATCGCGATGCCGTGGCCAAACGCAACGACCTCGATCCTCACGTTGTCGGCGCCTAGGTCATCCTGCGCATTACAAGTATTGTTGAGCGTCAGATTCCGTTTCATGGGGTTGGCGTCGCTCCCCTGGAAGACGACCCGCCATGCGGTGGCAGTCCCTGCGGCTGCAGCTCCAGAAAGGGTTCCAAGTGCACCGGGCGCTGCCAGGGCAAGCGATTGGGTCACGACCGCCCCGCGCGATGGTGCGTTATTGTCCATTTTGTCTAGGAATCGTTACCGCCGCCGTGCGACGCGCTGCACGCGGTACCTGAATATACTGAAACCCGCCGCAGGCCCACAATCCGGCGCTCATTATTTCTGCCAGCCCCACCTGGCAAAGATCGCGCTGCCTTGCGGCGATTGCAGGAATGCGATGAACTGCTTCGCTTGCGGGTTGGCAGCGCCATGCTCAGTCAACGCCACGCCGGTATCGCGGTAAATCGCATAATCAGGTTCGATTGGCACGACGTCGGCCAGGCGCGGGTTCGACACCTGCCAGATATTCCAGATAAGCCACGCGTCGATGTCGGTGCGCGCGGTCCAGGTACCGCGCGCGCTCGCGCTGTTGGGTGCGTAACTGGCAATATTTGCGCGTACCTTGCGCACCGACTCCATGCTGCCTTTGCGGCCAGCCATGTCTTCCCAGACGCCGTTCTGGCCGGCACCGTTGACCACCAACAGGCGCACGCCGGGCTGCATCAGGTCGGCCACGCCGCGCAGGTGCTTGGGATTGCCGGGACGCACCAGGATCGCCAGGGGACGCATATATAGCGGGGTAATGCTTGCCTCCTGTATCTTGCCGCCCATCGCTAACGTAAAGTCCGTCATCATCGTTTCCGAACCGCTGTAGATGATGTCCGCATCCTGTTTTGCGTGGTCGACCAGCTCGGCGTGGGGCCGGCCGTGACGGTGACTTTGATGCCGTTCGCGTGCTCGAATGCCGCCGCCGCCTCTTTCATCGCAGGAGCCGGTCCACCCGGGCCGTACACCAGCAACGGCTGCTGGGCACACGCGATACCAGCGGTGAGCGAGACTGCAACAACAAGGCTGCAGCGCGCCGCGGTCAAATAGTGATGTGATGTCATGGCGTTTTCTTTCGTTTTTGGAAAATGGATGGCGTACTGCTACGTCCTTAAACACCCAGAAATTTGATCAGGGCGAAACTGATGACACCAAGGCCGAGCAGCGAAAAAATGACAACCCCGGCAACCTTGCCGCCGGCACGCAGGACAGCGCGGGCATCGACGCCGAGGCCGAGCGCGGCCATCGACATAATGGTGAAGAAATTGGCGGCAACGTGCGCTGGCGCCAGCGCTGCCTGCGGAATCCAGCCCAGCGAGCGCAAGCCCAGCAATGCAAGGAAGCCGACGATAAACCACGGCACCAGGTGCGCGACGTTCAGGCGGGCGCCTCCCCGTCCGCGCCCTGTCAAGGACAACACCAGCACGACCGGGCCCAGCATCAACACGCGCACCAGCTTGACCAGGGTGCCAATGTGCACGCTGGCTGCGGACACCGAACTCGTTGCCGCCAGTACCTGTGGCACGGCATACACGGTCAGCCCGGCAAACACGCCGTATTGAACCGGCGTGAATGACAACAGCCCGACTAGCAACGGCAACCCGAGCACCACCACCACACCCAGCACCGCCGTAAAGGCGATGGAGGCGGCCACGTCCTTGCCATCTGCGTCGATCACTGGGGCCACCGCCGCAATCGCCGAGTTGCCGCAAATTGAATTGCCGCAAGCAATCAGGATCGCCATCTTTTTCGGCAGACCGGCGCTGCGGCCCAGGAAATAACTGAACAGAATTGCCAGCACGACTACCCCGGCAATGCCGCCGACCAGTCCCATGCCGTTTTCGAGCAGCGCGCCGGCGCTGACGGATGCGCCCAGCAGCACCACGGCAATTTCAAGCAGCAGCTTGGCGCCCATATGGATGCCTGGCTCGAACCGCTGATCGAGACGGTGCACGGTGCGCAGTCCGGTTCCGAGCAAGATCGCCAGGACCAGGCTTTCAAGCCACGCGCGTCCGAACAGATGGGCTTCTACAGCTTCCAGCCCATACGCGGCCAGCGTGACGGCGCCGCACAGTAACAGGCCGGGTACAAATGGAGCGCATTTTTGATAGTGGGATGTCATGGTCGACTCTCGTTCATATATTTAGTGCATGCATTATTGAACGGCGATTTCGTTCGGTCCATCGTATAATTAATGACAAATCATTAGATTGGATCGAACGATGACATTGGACCAGCTACGCATTTTTGTTGAAGTCGCACAACGCCAGCACCTTACTCAGGCGGCTTCCGCGCTGTTTCTATCCCCGTCTGCCGTCAGCTCATCGATCAAGGCCCTGGAAGAGCGCTATGGCACGGCACTGTTCCATCGGATAGGACGGCGCATCGAACTCTCCGACGCCGGTTTGATTTTCTTGATAGAAGCGCAACGCACGCTGGCCAGCGCGCGTGCAGCGGAAAACACGTTGTCGGAGCTGGGCCAGATGCGGCGCGGCACGCTGGCAATCCACGCCAGCCAGACCATCGCGAGTTACTGGCTACCGCGCTTGCTCGTGCAATTCAGTCAAACCTACCCGGCCATCGACCTCACCCTGGAAGTGGGCAATACCGACAGCGTGGCGCAGGCCATCCTGCTGGGTGGCGCCGATCTCGGTTTCATCGAAGGCGATATCGACGAACCCTCCCTGGCCATCGAAGCTGTGGGGGAGGATCAGCTCGTTGTCGTGGTAGCACCCGATCATCCATGGTCCGCCGGGGTGCCGCTGGCGGCTGCCGACCTGGTGCAGGCGCAATGGATTTTGCGCGAAACCGGTTCCGGCACGCGTTCGGCGTTTGAGAAAGCGCTGTCGGACATGGGCGTGCCGGTCGCCGCAATGCAGGTTGCTCTCAGCCTGCCGTCCAACGAGGCGGTGCGCAGCGCGGTGATGGCCGGTCCCTTTGCCACCGCGATTTCCGAACTGGTCGTGGCATCGCATGTTCAGGCGGGCCTGCTGGCGCGCGCGGCGCTGGTCCTGCCGGCGCGTGGGTTCTCGATGCTGCGTCATCCTGAACGCCATCGCAGCCGTGCGGCGCTGGCATTTGAAGAATTGATGAACACAAAAAAATAAATACAAATACATGGAATAAAAACAGGGCAATGACGTTTGCACCTGTAGCAAGCCCGTTTTTCAACCTGACCTGTACTGGACCGCACCCATGAAAACCACCCACCTGATGTTCCTGTTGGCCAGCACCATCGGCATCGCCACCACGGCTGTTGCCGGGCCTGCGCTGGATATGGCGCAAGCCCACTTCGCCGCCATTGGCGCCGGTGAACACGCCGCCATCGTGCATGATTACGCCGACAATGCGCGGCTGACCTGGGTTGGTGGACCGCTTGACGGCAGCTACGACGGTGCAGCCGCCATCGGCGCCGTATGGAGCAAGTTCGGCGCGATGGGCCCGCTGCGCGTCACCGTTATGGGCGCGTCCGAGTCGGTCAATCCGAAGGGTGCGACCGTCACGGCGGCAGTGCAATTCGACGGCAAGGCCTCCATCAAGGTGCGCTACGTGCTGACCTACCGCGACGGCAAACTGGTCAATGAAACCTGGCAGATCGATCCGAAGCTGGCCGCCAGCGCGATGTAATCACTGGTTCCATGAGCGTCCTGCCCCTTCTTCCCGGCGCGGAGTTGCTGGCGTGTGTCCCGCGGCTGCGGCGCTACGCGCGCGCGCTCGTGGGCGAGCGCGCCGCGGCCGATGACCTGGTGCAGGACACGCTCGAACGCGGCTGGGCCCAGCGCGCCGCGCTACAACCCGGCACGGACGCGCGCGCCTGGCTGTTTGCGATCATGCACAATATGCGTATCGATCAGATACGGCGCGGCGCACTGGTCACCGAGCCGCTCGACGATGATACGCCGATGCCGGCCCTGGCGGATCGCAGCACGGTCGGCATCCAGGTGCGCGAGATGGATGCCGCGCTGCGCCTGCTGAGCGAAGAACAGCGCGCGATCCTGCTGATGGTCGGGCTGGAAGACATGCGTTATGAAGAAGTGGCGTCGACGCTCGGCATCCCGGTCGGGACCGTCATGTCGCGGCTCGCGCGCGCCCGCGAAAAGCTGCGCAGCCTGATGGACGGCGGCGCCCGCGTGAACTCGTTGAAAGTCGTGAAATGAACCTGCCCGTGACTGAAGCCGATCTGCACGCGTACGTCGACGGCGTGCTGCCGGCAGCACGCGCTGCCGAGGTCGCCGCCTACCTGGCAGAGCGCCCCGAGGAAGCTGCGCGCGTGCGCGCCTACGCGGCCCAGAACGACGCCATGCATCGCCTGTTCGATCCGGTGCTGGGCGAACCGGTCCCGGCGCCCATGGCAGCGGCCACCACGCCGCAGCGCAACCGGCACTGGCAATGGCAGGCGCTGGCGGCGGGCCTGGCAATCGCGTTGGTGAGCGGTGGCGCCGGCTGGGGCTTGCGCGGCGCGGCAACTGGCCAGTCCCTGGCGCGTATGGAGCAGCAAGCGCCCGCGTATCAGCAGGCAGCGTGGTCCGGCCTGGCACACCAGGCCGCAATAGCCCATGCCGTGTACAGCCCGGATGTGCGCCGGCCAGTGGAAATTCGCGCCGACCAGGAAGACCAGTTGGTGACCTGGCTGTCGAAGCGCATGGGCAGCAAGATCCGTCCGCCGCATTTGGGCAAGCTGGGCTATGAACTGATCGGCGGGCGCCTGCTGCCCGGGGCCAGCGGGCCGGTAGCGCAATTCATGTACCACGACGGCGCTGGCCAGCGCCTGACGCTGTACGTGTCGACGGAGCAGGCGCGCAACAAGGACACCGGCTTTCGGTTCGCCAAAGAGGGCGACGTCAACGTGTTTTACTGGATCGACGGGAAGTTCGGCTATGCGCTGTCCGCAGCCGTCGACAAGGGCGAACTGGCACGGGTTGCCAGCGCCGTCTATGAACAACTGGAGGGACCGGTTTGAAATTTTCACTTTTTTTGGGCGCCATGCTCTGGTGCTGCACCGCCACAGTCTCGGCGCAGCATGCTGGCCACCATGGCGCGACTGCGCCGCCTGCCTCGTTTATCGCCAGTAGCGACAGGCCCTATGCGTCTCTCGCGGATGATGCCATGGCGATCATGGATGACGGCATGCGACGCGCGCCGACAACCGGGGACCCCGCGCATGACTTCATGAGCATGATGATTCCTCACCATCAAGGCGCGATCGATATGGCCAAGGCCATCCTGGTGCACAGTAACGACCGCGAACTGCGCAACCTGGCACAAGGCATCATCGTCGAACAACAGAACGAAATCAATGTAATGCGCGCCTGGTTGCAACGCTACCAGGCAGCCCACGGCGCAAGAGCCGATTCCACCAACGCAGACACCAGGAAAGACTCTCATGCAACTCACTGAATTGAATAAGCTCACCTTCGCCATGACGCTTGCGGTCGCTGCCATGGGTACTGCGCAGGCTGCGCCAGGCACACAGGACCGCGTCTATACAGCTGACCAGAACAGCAACACCGTTTCGGTGATCGATCCATCCACCAATCAGTTGCTGGGACAAATCCGGTTGGGTAATCAGCGGCCCAACATCCTGTCTCCTTTGTACAAGGGGCAAGTGAATGTTCATGGACTGGGTTTTTCGCCGGACCATAAAACCTTGATTGCGATATCGAATGGCTCCAATTCGGTGACCTTCATCGACACGGCCACCAATAAGGTCAAGGGCGTTACCTATATCGGGCGGTCGCCTCACGAAGGATTTTTCACCGCGGACGGTCGCGAAGTCTGGGTCGTGGTACGCGGCGAAGATTACGTCTCGGTCATCGATCCTGTCACCTTCAAGGAAAAACGCCGGATCCAGACAACAGGTGGTCCGGGCATGGTGATGTTCCATCCCGATGGCAAACTGGCGTTCGTGGTATCGAGCTTTAATCCTGTCGTCGATGTCATCGACATGAAAACATCCAAAGTGATCAAGCATATTTCTGTCACTAGCCCGTTCTCGCCGTTCTTGCAGTTCACGCCTGATTTCAAGGAAGTCTGGATGACGCACAAGGACGTTGGCAAGGTCACCCGCATCGACGTGGCGACGCTGACAGTCAAAGGCGTCATCGACACCGGTTTTATTACCAACCACCTGGCGTTCGGGAAGAACGCTGGCGGCGCAAGAGCCTACGTGACAGTGGGCGGAGAAAATGTCGTCAAGGTCTATTCCACCGGTGATCAGCCACAACTGATGGCGACGATACCGACCGGGGCCTTGCCGCATGGCGCATGGGCGTCGGACGACGGCAGCAAAGTGTACGTTGGTCTCGAAAACGGCGATGGTGTCGACGTGATCGACACCGCAAGCAACAAGGTCGTCGCGCATGTGGCGGCCGGCCAGGCGCCGCAAGCGCTTGTCTACGTGTCCCATGCCGTGCCCACCGGTGCTGGTACCAGCAACCTGGTGCCGCGTGTGAACGGCGAGTCGAGCAATATCGCTCTCAAGTCCCGCGGCGACGCCAAAGGATTCGTGGTCGTGCGCAGCCTGGGCGTGACCGATGCACTGGAAGTGTTCTTGTACAAACTGAAACCGGAGACTGTTTACAACGTCTACGCCGGTGGTCAGCGCGCGCCGGTGGGTCGCTTCAAGACTGACGGCAAAGGCATGGCGAACGGTACTGCCATTGGGCCCATGCGCGACGTGCGGCCGGGCCTGGCGCAGCAGCCGGCTGGCGCCAGCCGGATCCTGGTGATGGAGGGCGACACGCCAGCCGGAGCGGAGCAGGCAGCGCTGGCGAGCAGCGAGTGACGTCTGGCGTGCCGGTGGCTCCCTTGCTGGACGATGTAGCCGAACTGGCACGCCGCGTCGAACTGCTGTCTCTTCCCCATGTGGTCGCGCTCAACCAGTGGGTCGACACGCACGCCGCCGTCCGCGCGCTGCCGTACTTCGATCCGCTGGACGGCGGCGCCGATGCGTCCATTCTCATCTTGCTGGAAGCGCCGGCGCGCCATGCGATGCGCCCGCGCTTCGTCTCGCGCGACAATCCTGGTCCTGCGCAGCGCAATCTTCAACGTTTCCTGGCGCAAGCCGCCGTCACGCGTGCGCGTACCGTGCTGTGGAATACCGTGCCCTGGCTGGCCGACGAGCAAGCTCCGCCGGCGCGCCTGGGTGTGGCGGCGGTACGCGCAGGCATCGCCATGCTAGGCGATGTGCTGGACCTCCTGCCATGCCTGCGGGTGGTCGTGCTGGCCGGACGCACGGCCCGCCAGGCCCACGCTGCCATCGAGGCCAGGCGGCCGGGCTTGATCGTACTGGAAATGCCTCATCCGAGTCCGCTATCTGTTTGTACGTCGCCAACTGTGGCCCCGCAAATCGTCGCGACACTGGCGCGCGCGGCGCAACTGGCGCGCTGAACGTTGGCCTTCAGGGCCGGTTCATCGACGCAATACAGGGAGAGACGAACAGGTTGCCACGGTAAGCGCCGAGCGCGGTGCGCCATGCGACAACCAGCCACAGGCTTGCCAGTACCACTACCAGCGCGCTGCCGAAGACCTCGAAGAACAGCGAATCGAGCACCTTCGCCAGACGCAGCGTGGTGACCGCGAATACGCCGAGCGGAAAGGTATAGCCCCACCAGCCCAGGTTGAATGGAACGGCTGCCCTGAAGTAGCGCAGCGTAATCAGGGTTGCCAGCATCATCCACCACAGGCCGAGTCCCCAAAGCAGCAGGCCGCTCACCACGCCCATCCCGTTGGCCACGTGGCCAACCTCGGCCAGGCCAAACGGCGCCAGCGTCGCCGGCGCGGCGGCGCCGAGCACCAGCATGCCGAGCGCGCCGGTGCCCACTGGCCCGAGCGCCAGCCAGCTTGATGCCGCCATGCTTTCGTGCGGCAGTTTGTGCAGGGCCATGCGTAATAACAGAATCGCGAGAATGCTGAGCGCCACTGGCACCGAGTATGCCCACAGCACGTAGCCGGTGATCAGGACTGTGAAGCGCGCGCCACCATCCTGCAGGTGTGGCACAAGCAGCCCGGCGCTCGCCGCTGCAACCTCGGCAGCGACGACCGGCAGCAGCCAGACCGCCGTCATTTGGTCGATGCTGTGCTGCTGGCGCGTGAACATCAGGTAAGGAATGAGGACGCCGCAAGCAAGTGCCATGGCCACATCGATCCACCACAAAGCTTCGGCCACCGCGACGGCGGCGGCGCCCCAGCGCGACACGCCAAAGCTGAGAAATCCATTGATAATTGTAGCTAAGCCCATGGGAATGGTACCGAAGAACATGGAGACGGTCGCATGGCCGAACACCTGTTTCGCTTCGTCGAAAAACATGACCCAGCGCGCGCTGTACAGCGCGGCAAACAATACGAACAGCGCAATGTTAAAAAGCCAAAGTCCCTCGGCCAGGCGGGCCATTCCCGGGAGCGCGCCTGGAAGTTGGGCGAGCGCGAGCGACAAGATGCCGGTGCCCATCGTTGCCGCAAATGTGACTTTCCGAAATAGATGCGACGTTTTGGAAATTACTGCGACGACAGGGCATGAAGTAGCGAAATCCACCGCTTCTTGCTGAGTTACACTGGCGACGACGAACTTCTGCTTTCGGCCAATACCGGCCATTCAATTGTTTTCTTGTAGAGAGTGCAAATGCTAGTAGACGGTTTCAAGTACAAACAATGGGCTGATCGCCGCACCCTTGATGCTGCCAAAGCGCTTGAGGTGACTGCTGGAAGTACAGCTGTTTCCTTCATTTGCCAGCAGTTGAATCACATGGCCATCGTGGAAGAATTATTTAGAGCACGTCTCCTAGGCAATGAGACTCCGCATCACACCACAAACACAGAAGTCGTTCCCACGCTTGACGAACTTGACGTAAGGCTGATGCAATCGAACGAATGGTTTTTGCGTTACGTCGCTGAGTCGACTTCCGAAATACTGAATGTTCAAATCTCCTTCCAGTTTGTAGACGGTAAACAAGGGCGGTTGACGCGCCTCGAAATCCTTTTTCATATCGTCAATCATGGTGCATACCACCGGGGAGCAATCGGCCATGCCTTGGACTTGGCAAAGGCTGTGCGCCCGGCCGATACCTTTACTGTCTTTATCCACGCAGTTGAACCAGAGCGAAGACAGTAATTCTGAATCGAGCCAGTACCGACAAGGCCGAGTTCGGCCAAAAGCTGCCGTTAAAATTTGAGAGGGCATCTTGAAGAAAATCGAGCTACTCAAGCTCCTTTCCAAGTATGAGGACCAAGATGAGATCTTGGTCGAGAGCGCGGATGGCGGCTTCGATAGTCCTACCATCTACATCTCAGCAGTCCGAGCTAGACTGGGAAGAGACTATGTTACTGGTTCAAGCTCGGAGTATGTAAACGATACTACCGGGACCGGCTCGGGTGCAGTCATACTGGGCACTTCAGTCGGTTTCATCAGACTACGGTAGCAGATGCGAGGGCCGCGTTCGGCCAGATGCGGCCGTTCGATAAAGTCGCGTAAACCATCAAATCGGAAGAAACTTCCCACCTCCAAGAGGTCTCTTGAATAAGTTACTTTGTGCATTTTTGTTGTTAATTTCTGGGGCAGCTATGTCAAGCGATCAAAAGGTTTATTTTCCATCGTCACAAGACATAGAAGCGTTGGCACACCAGCGGGCAGTCATCGAGAAGCTCTTGTCCCCATCGGACTTGGAATCAAAATATATCACTGCACCTGGAAAACTGGGAACGTTGCGCGCGGTTATTGCAGCGAACATGTTCAAAGCAAACCAAACGTTCGAACTTCAGTGCATGGGGGTCGTCTTGGGCGACGCGTTTGTCCTCGACATGGGCTTCCATTGGGTAGTCGTCGAAGACGAATACGGCAGAGATTTTGCTCTTAGATACAAAGACACATCCGTCATAGTCTTCCCGATCACCATGATTTCAAAACGTGTTGAACGGGGAGAGACCGTTGATGTTTTTGATCTCTACAACGGTGTTGCAAACGGGTTTGAAGAGATTTCGAGTAAAAAGCCCAACAAACTTTAGTCTAGATTTTCAGTGCAAAACCGGCGGTGCTAACGGCTGAACGGCCGGCCCACGACTTCATTCACTCAGTCAACAGACTCCCAAGGCAATGGCCCTCCGCAAGAGATGAAGGTCGGCTTTGGGGCTTTAGCCGACGTCAACAATCGCGAAGTCTGTTCATGAAAAACACTATGGTAGAATAATTTGCGTGTATTCGATCTCTTACATGGAAGGTTTCGCAATGTTTCGTACGTTGATCAAGCGCGCGCTTGGATATTTGACGAAAGAAAATGTTCCGGAAGAGCATTCCAGTGTTCTACGTTATGAACTTACGATCATCCGATTTACACCTGACCCGGTGCAGAGGACGTCTACTTTAAGCTCAGGGCCTGCAGCCGCCACTTGGATTGGCGCTCCACTCGACACAGACTGTTTTATCGAAGCTTCTGTGAATGAGGGCAAATATAGCCTAGGCGACTTCTACTTATGGTGTTCTGGGGAATATGCAGTTGCGCGAATAGGAGAGCATCGCTCCCATCATGCGAGCCATCCCCACAACACGTTTGCGATTGGAAAAACCATTACCTTTAAAGATGATGACGGCTCACTTTACACCCCCTCAAACGAGCTAGTCTTGCCGCGCGAGCTGGCCCTCAGTGCCATGCGCGCTTGGCTCATCGACCTGAAGCATCCGAGTTTCCTGCGATGGAGCTAATGCCGTTCCAATATCGGCTGAAGAAAAGAAGGTTTTGACGTCCGCTATGGGGCGGTTGCGGTGTCGCCGCCAGTTTGGGTATTTTCAGATCGCAACATGCTATGCTAGCCCGACCGGCCGAGAACGGCCAAGAACAGCCATTCAATCCAGCCGACGCAAAGTTGCGGCGCGACTTCAATAACATATTAAGAGTATTTAATGTCCGGTTCTTTCTTCCCCGTTTCCGTTCCAAATGAAGCACTTGAACTTGCGGGCTTCGTTCTCGCCCACTGTGCAGCAATTGCTGACGCAAATCGAGCCGGTGAGCTGATCTGTCCATTCGCCATTCTCGAAGGCGATGATGGGAGACAGGTGGTCGACTTTGAGTCCGAAACCCAGGAGGAAGCAGTGTCTCAGGGGTGGGCCAGTCTAGGCGAGGCAAAGTCAAGCAAAGTCTCGTGGGCGTTCGGGCGTGAAGGTTTCTACAGGGAGCCTGACGGAAATGCTCTTGACGTACTGACTGTCTCCGTGTGGATGCCCGGTATGACGGAACACTACAGCGTCCTACAGCGCTTCGGGAGACGGGAGGCCCAAGCGATTTACCTCATTGGATCACCCGAATTGTT